>JAEXXW010000135.1 GCA_023405565.1 Pseudomonadota bacterium | reverse complement strand
GTTTGGCGCATTCGCCAAGATCCTGCCGGATCGTGTGCCGGCCGCCGGCGAGGGCGGTGTGACGTTCCCGGTGATCGCCGGCCGTCATGACGGGCGGCCCTTCATTTGCACCGAAACGCTCGCGGGTGCGAGCGGCGCGCTGCGCACGCGGGATGGCGAGCATGGCATTCCGAATCCTGGCGGCAATCTCACCAATCAACCTGTCGAGATGATCGAGGCACATTGTCCGGTGCTGATCACGCGGTATGGCCTCGTGCAGAATTCCGGTGGTCCGGGCCGTCATCGCGGAGCTCCGGCTTTTGTCCGCGAGTACCAGTTGCGTGCCGACGAGGCGACGCTGATCATGCGCTCCGATCGTCGCCGACATCTTCCTTATGGTCTGGAGGGCGACTATCCGGGAACGCCGAGCTTCAACATTCTCAATCCGGGGGATGAGCAGAAGCTGTTGCCGGTAATGCCGATGACGCCGGTCATCATGAAGGCTGGTGATGTCTTCTGCCATATATCCGCTGGTGGGGCCGGCAACGGAGATCCGCTTGAGCGTGATCCCGAGCTTGTGTTGCAGGATGTCCAGCTGGATCTTTTCACCGCAGATTATGCCGTGAATGTTTATGGCGTGATCATTGATCCCGATGGAAACGCCGTCGATCTGGCGAAAACCGAGGCGCGGCGCACGGAGATTCGTGCCAAGCGCAACGGTGCCGGCACACCGAATACGAGCTACCTGGATAGCTTCCTTGCTCCGCTTGGCTTTTCGCAGGCGGTGTTGAGTGAAGAGCGGCTGTTTTCATGCAGCAGCGAGCCGACAAAGGCCATGCGGGTCAGTTGATCTGGCGCGTCACTCGCAATGCGATGCCAAGGCACGCGGGCAACGAACGATGCGGAACATGCTTCGGCTCTGTTGTTGCTCGCAGTCTCCGGTTCCGCCCCGAAGGCTTCGTCAGTGCCACTTTCTGGACGAAATGTGATTTTTCACATATAATCCTGGGGTGATGGTCGGGTCGGGAGTGCGCCGAGGGAGGCGAAGGGTAAGTATTGATCAAGTAATAATACGAAAGATTATTGTAGTCATTTCTGCGTTTTTGTTCTTGTCGGTGCTTCTTCTGGTGATCTGATGAATAAAGTAGCGAACTTGCTTAAATTACAGCGTTGATTGCTTGTTGCCGGGTGTCGTAGCGTTTCAAATGGAGTGAGCTGCTGTGCAAATCACGTCTGTCCTCTTCAGAAAGCAAACGTCATCATGACCAAGATCGATAATCTGGATCGTCGGCGCTTCCTTCAATGGGCTTCGATGGCAGGGGCGGCGATGACCGTCGGCACATCGTCGAATTCGCTTCAGGCAGCGCCTTCAAAGCCGTCACGCCTTATCGTCAATGCCTCGGGCGGGGCGATGGGGAATGCGACGAAGGACGCGTATGGAGCGGTCTTTCGTGAGCGCACCGGCATTGATGTCGAAATGACCAGCCCGCCGGATCTCGGCAAGCTGAAGGCCATGGTTCAGACTCGTAACATCGAATGGGATGTCACGGAGCTGAACTCGAGTGACGCGCGTCTGGCTGGGCAGGAGGGTTTTCTCGAGCCGATCGACAACAGCGTGGTGGATCGCTCGAATTATCCGGAAAGCGCACGCGATCCTTTCGTTCTGACCGCAGCTGTCTATTCAACAAATCTTGCGTATCGAAAGGACGCCTTTCCCAAAGAGGCGCCAACATCTTGGGCCGATTTCTGGAATGTCGGAAAATTTCCGGGGCCACGCTCGTTGTGGAACTCGCCGATCGACAATCTCGAATTCGCATTGCTCGCTGATGGCGTAAAACCGAGCGAGCTTTATCCGCTCGATGTCGACCGTGCCTTTCGCAAGCTCGACCAGATCCGCAAACATATCACCGTGTGGTGGCAGTCCGGTGCCCAGCAGGTGCAGTTGCTTACGGATAAGGAGGTTGTGCTCTCCTCAGCTTGGAACGGACGCATGATGACTGCAGCCAATGCCGGTGTGCCGGTCTCGATCGTCTGGAATGAGGCGGTGATCAAGCAGTTCTATGTCGGTATTCCGAAGGGGGCGCCCAACGCTTATTGGTCGCAGCGGTTTCTTGCTGCCATGACCGATGCGAAAGCTCAGGCGACATTTGCCAATCTCTTTGCCGCTCCCGGCCTGAATCCTGATTCTCTGAAATTCGTCGATCCGAAAGTGGTGAATTATCTGCCCACCGAGCCGGATCATCTGAAAGTTGCTTTCTGGCAAGACGACGTGTGGTGGAACAAGAACGTGGTTGCGCTGAAGGAGCGCTGGCAGCGCTGGCTGCTCGGTTGACGCGCTCCATGCTGGCTCCCGCAGCTCGAACAGTGAAGCCTGAAGACACTCGACACACCGCCGCGCAAACGGAGGTCGCGCTCGATATCGCGGATGTTGAAAAGTCCTATGGGACTGTACGCGCCCTTGCGGGGGTAAGCCTCGCCGTGAAGCGGGGTGAGCTTCTCACTCTGCTTGGGCCGAGCGGCTCCGGTAAATCGACATTGTTGAAAGCCATTGCCGGTTTCGAGGCTATCGATAAAGGAAATCTGTCACTCGAGGGAGCCAATTTGGCGAAACTCCCGCCAGCGCGGCGGGATATCGGCATGGTGTTTCAGAACTATGCGCTATTCCCGCATATGACAGTCGCGGAGAATGTCGCGTTTCCGTTGAAAATGCGTGGGGTTGCGCGGCGTGAGATTGCCGTGCGTGTCGAGGAGATCCTGCAGAAAGTGCATCTGGCAGGCTTCGGCGATCGACTTCCGCGGCAGTTGTCCGGCGGGCAGCAGCAACGGGTTGCGCTGGCGCGCGCCGTTGTCTTTCAGCCCAAGCTGCTGCTGTTGGACGAGCCCTTTGGCGCGTTGGACCGCAAGCTGCGCGAAGGCATGCAGGAGGAGGTTCGCGCATTGCAGCGGCGCCTGGGCCTGACGACGATATTCATCACGCACGATCAGGAAGAGGCGCTGATGATGTCGGATCGGATTGCCGTGATGCAGTCTGGCGCATTGCTGCAGGTTGGACTTCCTGAAGATATCTATGCCCGGCCGGGTAGCGTTTTCGTGGCGGACTTTCTGGGAGAGTCCAATCTGTTGAAGGGTCGTATTCAGTCGCGCGTCGGCGATACGATAACGATCGACATGGGATCCGGTTTGACGGTCCGATGCGATAGTATGCCGTCCAGTCTGGTTGGCGACGATGTGACCCTTTTGTTGCGTCCTGAGCGTCTTGTTCCGGTTGTGGGAGAGGTGATGCGGGACAACGTGCTTCATTGCCGGGTGAGCGACGTCATCTATCTCGGTAGCGCGGTAAAATGGCGCCTTGAAACGGATAGCGGCGCTACTCTGACGGCGCGGGCAACGATCGATAATCGTCACACGCGCTTGTCGGTTGGCGATATCGTGCCATTTGGCTGGTGGGCCAATGACGGGCATTTGCTGGGGACGCAATGACCGCGGCAGCAGCAACCATCGCGACTGATGGAAGGGCCGGCTCGGCAGCCAAGGCTGAGTGGAAGCTTGGCTTGCTGGTGTTTCCCGCGCTGGCTTTTCTGTCGATCCTGCTGTTTGCGCCGCTGCTCGATCTATTGAAGTTGAGTGCGGGTTCGGGTGCCTTTGAACCCTATGCCAAGGCCATTCATGATCCGCTCTATCTGTCGGTGATCATCCTGTCATTCAAGGTCGCGTTTCTTACCGCGCTGGTCTGTCTGATCCTCGCATACCCGGTTGCTTATTTCCTTGCGACGACAACGCCGATGGCTGCGGCCATCGGATTCCTGTTTGTCATGTTGCCATTCTGGACCAGCCTCCTCATGCGGACCTATGCCTGGATGGTTCTGCTGGGGCGCAATGGCGTGCTCAATAGAACGCTCATTGATTTGGGAGTGATCTCGGAGCCTGTGCCGCTGATGTACAATATGACAGGCGTCCTTGTTGGAACGGTGCATTATCTGGTCCCGTTCATGGTTCTGCCGATCTACGCAGCGATGAGGCGTATCGATCCGAATATTGTCCTTGCAGCGCAGGGAATGGGAGCCGGCACGCTGTCGATCTTTACGCGCATCTACCTGCCGCTCACCATGAACGGCATCCTCGCCGGCGTCGCACTGGTTTTCATTATCGCGCTCAGCGCCTATGTCACGCCGGCCTTGCTGGGTGGTGGCCGGGTCATCATGATCGCCAACCTGATCCAGCTCCAGGTCAGCCAATTGCTCAACTGGCCGTTTGCTGCGGCGCTGTCGGCGATCATCGTGATCGTCACGATCGTGGTCTATGCCGTTCTCGGCCTCCTCACATCGAGGAAGCATGACCAGTCCTGATCCCCTTGTTGCTGACGGACGACGGCCGAGCGGCGTCATTGCGCTCGGCCCTAGGCGCGTATCTGGCCGGACACGGAGGCTGACATGACAGCCACTTCAGGTTGGGGGCGTTCCCTTCTTCTGGCTTTCTGCGTTCTGGTCTTTGCTTTCCTGATGTTGCCGCTGGTGATCGTCTTCCCATTGTCGGTCAGTTCGGCGTCCTTTCTCCAGTTCCCGCCCCCAGGCTTTTCCTGGAAATGGTTCGAGGCTTTCTTCAGCTCGGCCAGCTGGATGCGCGCGACAATGCTGTCTCTGCAGGTGGCGATCCTGACCGGGCTGCTGTCGGCTGCTTTGGGTGTTCCCGTGGCATTTTATTTGACGCGGACACGCGTGACCTGGGCGAAGGTGATCGTGGACAAGATCGTTGTCCTGCCGATGATCGTTCCGTCGATTGTCATCGCCATTGCAATCTACAGTCTCATGTCCAGTCTGCGGTGGGTCGGGACGTGGTATGGCCTCGTTCTTGCCCATACGGTTCTTGCGCTGCCGCTGATGGTTATTGTCGTCACGTCCGGCCTCAAGCAATTCGATGTCGCGCTCGAGCAGGCAGCGATCGGGCTCGGAGCCAGCCGGATCAGGGCTTTCGTGCACGTCACGTTTCCGCTGATACGTCCGAGTATTTTGAGCGGTCTTTTGTTTGCGTTCATGACGTCGTTTGACGATCTCATCGTCGCGCTGTTCCTCAGTGGGTCGAACGTGACGTTGCCAAAGAAGATGTTCGAGAACATCGGTTATGCTCTGGACCCCACCATCGCTGCGGTGTGTGTCCTGGAAATCACCCTGCTCATCGTGATTGGTGGCCTCTGGTACGTCCTTGCCTATCGCG
>JAEXXW010000087.1 GCA_023405565.1 Pseudomonadota bacterium | reverse complement strand
CGCGTGATCTTTCCGAGCTTGGCGTGAAGAAAGCGTTGGTTGAATATTTCGATCACGGCACGACAGATTTCTATACATTGCTGGCGAAGCTGCGGGCGGCAAAGCCGGACGGTATCTTTGTCGCTGCTGAGACGCAGGATGGCTCCATCCTTGTGAAGCAAATCCGTCAGATGGGCCTCGATACGAAAGTCTTTGGCGTGGGTTCATGGGCGACGCCGGATTTCATCAATCTGGCAGGTGAAGCAGCTGAAGGTATTCATGCTGCGGTTCCGTACGCCTCTACGATGGGCACGCCTCGTAACCAAGCTTTCGTGAAGAAGTATGAATCGCAATACAAGACCAAGCCCGGTAAATACGGCGCGGCTGGGTATAACGCGATCAACATCGTTGCGGCAGCCATCGCCAGAGCGGGAAGCACCGATCCGGAAGCGATCCGCGAAGCTCTGCACAAGACGCGCTATGAAGCGCCGAATGGTGTCTATGAGTTCACCAAAAAAGGTCAGGCTTACGGTTTCGAGGCGGTTCTTGTCAGGATCGAGGGCAAGGAGCCGAAAGTCATTGCGTCTACTCCGGTTGAAATGAAGTGATCGCACATGAGACGGCCTTCACCGGCTCTGGCCGGTGAAGGCTGCGCGAGGGGGCGTGGTATGGATCTCTTTTTGCAATTTCTGGCGAATGGTCTCGTCATCGGCGCCTTTTACGCGCTGTCTGCACTTGGTCTTACTCTCATTTTTGGACTGATGCGTGTCGTCAACTTCGCGCATGGTGAGATCTATATGCTGGGAGGTGTCACGGGCTGGTTCTTCACGTCCTATCTGGGACTCAATTTTTTCGTGGGGCTCGCTCTTGTGACAGCCTGTATTGCAGCGTTCGGGTGGCTTGTGGATCGCTTCCTTATCGAGCGTGTTCGTGGGCAGGGCGAGGAGCCTGGAATTCTTCTCACGATCGGCCTCTCCATTTTCCTGGCCAACCTCACGTTGCTCGTCGTTGGTCCGGCGCCCATGAAAGTCGCTGGCGCTGTGGCAGAGGCTCCGATTTTCATCGGTCCCATTGTCATCACCAAGCTTCGGCTGATTGCTGTCCTTGTGACAATCATACTGATCGTTGGTGCGCATCTTCTCATCCAGAAGACACGGCTTGGACAGGCCATGCGGGCCACATTCCAGGATTCCATGGCGGCCAATCTCTCGGGAATCCGGACCAAACAAGTTTATGCAGCAACCTTCGCGCTCGGCTGCACGCTGGCGGCGCTGTCGGGGATGCTGCTCGCCTCGATTTATTCGGCGCAGGCTTCGGTCGGCGGCCTTGTCAGCCTGAAAAGCTTCGTGGTGGTCATCCTGGGCGGTATGGGCAGCTTCGCAGGAGCCATCGTGGGAGGATTGCTTCTCGGCGTTGCCGAAGCGATGTGGGGCGGTTACGTCGCGACTGGCATGGTCGACATCATCGGCTTCGTGCTTGTGATTCTCATTCTTCTGTTCCGGCCCCAGGGGATCTTCGCCACTCGCGCCGAAAGGGCATGATCGATGAATGTCGAAGGCAATACTCTCCTGGCAGTGCTTGTGGCGGCAATCCTTTTGCCGTTCGTCGTGCACGACCAGTACTTGCTGCACCTGGCCATCATGGCACTGTTTTATGCGGTTCTTGCGAGCAGCCTGAATCTCGTGGTCGGCTACGTTGGCGAGTTTTCGCTTGGTCATACCGCCTTTCTCGGTGTTGGCGCCTATACGGCCGCGATTCTGTCGGCGAAGATCGGCCTTCCGATGTGGGCCACCATTCCCGCGGCCGGTATCATCGCGGCGGTGTTCGGCTATTTGATCGGAGCGATCACGCTGAGGCTTCAGGGCCCCTATTTCGTTATCGTGACTTTGTCTTTCGCGGAAGTGTTGAGGCTTATCGCCAATAACTGGATTGGTTTGACAAATGGGCCAATGGGGCTCGCCGGTATCAGCCAGGGCGGCATTGGTGACAAGCGCACGTTTTTCTATATCGTGCTCGGTATTGCGGTGGTTACGTTTTATCTTTGCTACCGCTTTGTCTATTCCAATTCCGGGCGTGGTGCGGTCGCTGTTCGTGAAAACCGTTATGTCGCGCAGTCGATTGGAATCAATCCCTTTGAATCGGCCATGCTGGCTTTTGTGCTGGGTGCGTTCCTTGCCGGCCTCGCCGGAGGTTTTTACGCGCATTACATCTCGTTTGTCGGGCCCGAGGTATTCCAGTTCGCCTTCATGGCCAGCATGATCATCATGGTTCTGGTCGGCGGCAAGGGAACTCTGATCGGACCACTGATCGGCGCCGTGATCGTGACACTGCTCGAGGAATATCTGCGCGAGGTGCAGCAACTGCGCCTCACGCTGTTCGGCTTGATCGTGATGGCGATCGTTCTGTTCTTGCCCAACGGTCTCATGAGCCTTGTTCCTCGCAGAAACGAAGAGCGCAAGGTCGATCTTGTCGGAACTGCGCCCGTCAAGGAGGGGACGCTATGACGATTGAGGGGGCTGGCCGGCAATTGCTCAAGGCCGAGAATCTCACGATGCGCTTCGGTGGCATCACCGCGGTGAGGGCGTTCGACCTCGAAGTCATGTCCGGCGAGATTGTCGGCTTGATCGGCCCGAACGGGGCTGGAAAGACTACGTGCTTCAATATGTTGACCGGCTTCTACGCGCCCACCGAGGGGCGTGTTTGGTTCAAGGGGGAAGAGATCACCGACCGGAAGCCTTACGCGATCGCCCGGCTCGGGGTGGTCCGCAGCTTCCAGAAAACCAACGTGATGAAGAAGCTCTCAGTCTTCGAAAATGTGCTGACCGGACATTACATGGAGGGCCGGCAATCGCTGCTCAGCACATTCTTCCCGAACGGGCGGGTGCAGCAGATGGAAAAGGCGTTGCGCGAAAGCGCGGCAACGATTGTCGAAATGGTTGGCCTCAGCCGTCGCATGAATGCTCCGGCTCATCTTCTATCTTGTGGCGAATTACGACTCCTTGAGGTTGCTGTCGCACTTGCGGCGAAGCCTGCTCTTCTGATGCTCGACGAGCCGGCGGCCGGCCTCAATAGCCATGAAGCTGCCGCCTTCGGTGACGTGCTGAAAACGCTTGTCGGGCGCTGCGTGGAGGCGCTGTTGATTGTGGAGCACAATATGGGACTCGTCATGGCCGTCTCCAGCCGAGTCGTGGTGCTGAATTTCGGTCAGAAGCTCGCCGAAGGCCGTCCCGCGGATGTCCAATCGAATCCCGAGGTGATCGAGGCTTACCTTGGAAAGGCTGCCGCATGATTGCAGGAGCCAATGACATGCCGGTACTTGCCGTGAAGAATCTACATGTTGGTTACGGTAGCATCGCCGCATTGCACGGTATATCGCTTGAAGTACAGAAAGGCGAAACCGTCGCTCTCATCGGCGCTAACGGTGCTGGCAAGAGCACGACGATACGAGCGATTTCCGGTCTCCTGCCGGTGAGTTCTGGCGATATCCTTTGGGAAGGCCGCTCAATAGCCAACCTCGCTCCCGACAGGATCGTTGCCGCCGGTATCGCACATTGTCCGGAGGAAAGGCATGTCTGGCCGCAGATGACGGTTGAGGAAAACATCTCGCTGGGCGCGTATCTATGTCGCTCGAAAGATGAGATCCAGCGTCGCATTGGAATGGCCTTCCATCGCTTTCCGCGATTAAGGGAGCGAGCACGCCAACTTGCGGGTACGCTTTCAGGCGGTGAGCAACAGATGCTGGCGATCGCACGCGCGCTGATGTCTGAGCCACGCCTTCTGATGCTGGATGAACCGAGCCTTGGCCTCAGTCCGAGAATGGCCGACGAGGTATTTGAAGTCGTGCGTTCCATCAATGCTCATGGGGTGACGGTATTGCTGGTGGAGCAAAACATTCACAATGCATTGAATGTGGCAAACCGCGCTTATGTTGTTGAGACAGGGCGTATCGTCGCGAGCCGCTTGTCGGGCGAATTGAAGGACGATCCGGAATTGTTGCGAGCCTATCTGGGCGGCTAACTTTCTGGATGGACGAGCGGGTGTCTTCTGTATTAATTAAATAATCAGATAATTATTTATCTGGCTCCGGAAATGGAGGAGAGACGGCGGTGGGATCCAAGCTGAAAATCGGCATCATCGGTGGTGGCATCGGGGGCGTTGCCTTGGCTGGCTGTCTCCTGCGGCGTGGCTTTGAGGTGCGCCTGTTCGAGCGGGCGCAGGGCTTCGGTGAAGTCGGGG
>JAEXXW010000518.1 GCA_023405565.1 Pseudomonadota bacterium | reverse complement strand
CATCCAGAGCATAGATGTGGCTGATGCGCCGCTCTGTCCTCAGTCCCGATCCGGCCGCCACCACTGCATTCAGCAATTCGTCAGTGTGCAGGCTTCCCTTGACCAGCACTGCGACCTTGCCGGCTGCGGCGAGTGCGACGGCCCGCTCGGCCGCGGCGTGACTGTGTTCGACGGGATCGATGGCGATGCCGTCGAGCGAGACTTGGGCCGCTTCGGCGGCGGCGCGGATCTTGTGTTCCGGCCCGATCAGGATGGGATCAAACAAGCCTTCGTCGCGCACTTCGATCGCGGCCTGGATGGCGGATGCGGAGCAGGGATGGACGATTGCCGCTTTGATCGGCGGCAGCTTGCGGGCCCGTTCGATGAAGGACCGGTAGCGATCATGGCGTCGCAGCGACACGTCGGGCAGCGTTGTTCGCGGCCATTCGATGATGCGGTCGGGAGCGATAACGGTGGCCGTGCCCGTCAGGACCTTATCGCCCTTTTGATTGGTGCAGATCGTGTCGAGCGTGACGATCCTTTTTTCCGTTTGCTTTTCCCGGACGGTCACGCTCGCCGTGATCGTGTCGCCGGGAGCAACGGGTTTCAGGAACCTGAAATCCTGTGCCAGATAGATCGTGCCGGGACCGGGCAATTTCGTTCCGAGAACGGCCGAGATCAGCGCGCCGGTCCACAGGCCATGGGCCACGATATGGCCGAAGACATCCGTCGCGGCGAAGGCGGCGTCGAGATGAGCGGGGTTCACATCGCCGGAAACCGCGGCGAAGAGGTCGATGTCGTCGCGGCCGGCGATGCGGACCAGCGAAGCGGTGTCGCCGGTCTTCAGTTCATCGAATGGCCGGTTTCGAAGAAAATTGTCCATGCCGCCATCACCTCAAAAGGACATATGTTCCGGGTGCGTCTTCGGTTGGCTTGTAGCCTTGCGTTTCGGTGCCCATGGTGGGCGGTGGCGTGCGCGCCGCTGAGGAGCGGTCGGCAAGCCATGTGCTCCAGGCCTCCCACCACGACCCTTGCTTCGATGCTGCGGCCTCCAGCCATTCGTCGGGGCTGAGACAGTGGCCCTCCGCTTGTTTGAGGGCGACGCGGTAGCGCCTTTGCGGATGTCCGGGTTCGGAGACGATACCCGCATTGTGGCCGCCGCTGGTCAGCACGAATGTGACCTCGGTGTCGCTGAGATAGTGGATCTTGTAGACAGATCGCCATGGCGCGACGTGATCGCGCTCGGTGCCGACGACGAACATGGGCGCACGAATATTCTGGACGGTGGCAGGCCGGCCATCCACAATGAATCGGCCCGCCGCCAGCTCATTGTCGAGATAGAGCCGCCTGAGATATTCGGCATGCATCTTGTAGGGCATGCGGGTGGAATCGGCATTCCAGGCCATGAGATCGATCATGGGTTTGCGTTCGCCCATCAGATAGTCGTGGACAAGACGGGACCAGACAAGATCGTTGCTGCGCAGCAACTGGAAGGCGCCGGCCATCTGGTCGGCCGAGAGATACCCTTTGTTCCACATCATGCTTTCCAGAAAATGCATCTGGCTGTGATCGATGAAGAGTGCGAGTTCACCCGGCTCCGTGAAGTCCGTCTGTGCCGCCAGCAGCGTCACCGACGCCAGCCGGTCATCGCCCGTGCAGGACATGGCGGCGGCGGCGATCGCCAGCAGCGTACCACCAAGGCAATACCCGGTTGCGTGAACCTTCTGCCCTGGAACGATCGCGTTGACGGCATCCAGCGCATCCATGAATCCCAATGTCCGATAATCGTCCATCGTGAGACTGCGATCGGCTGCTGTTGGATTGCGCCAGGAAATGCAGAACACCGTGTAGCCCTGCATTACCAGATAGCGGATGAGCGAGTTCTGCGGTGAAAGATCGAGGATATAATATTTCATGATCCAGGCCGGCACGATCAGGATCGGCTCGGCCCGCACCGTCTCTGTCATGGGCGAATACTGGATCAATTCGATCAGGTGGTTTTGATAGATTACTTTCCCCGGCGTGACCGCGACGTCTTTTCCGACGACAAAGGCTTCCGCGCCGACCGGCGGCTTTTTGGTTGCCAGATGGTTGAGGTCTTCAAGCCAATTGCGGAAACCGAGGAAAAAGTTCGCCCCGCCGCTCTTGATCGTTTTCTCGACGACTTCCGGATTGGCGATGGGAATATTCGATGGTGAGAACATGTCGAGAAACTGGCGGATGCAAAATGACACGACTTCTTCGTGATGGGGGGCAACACCAGGAACATCATGCGTGGCATTGTGCCACCATTGCTGATGGAGCAGAAAAGCCTGTGCCCAGATATTGTAGGGCGGCTTCGTCCATCCGTCGGCAACGAAACGATAGTCGCCCGGCAGAGGTTCGATACAGACCGGGGTGTCGGGATCGGCATTGGCCGAGGCGAGATAGGTGAGGAGGCGAATGGCCTTGCGTGAAGCCTTGTCGACAAGCTCCAGTCGCTTGCCGGGTGCCGATGCAAGATGAATGGACCAGTCGAACATGGCGAGCGCCAGTGCCGCCGGAGAAATGCCGCCGCTCGCCTGGGCCGTCAGAGC
>JAEXXW010000516.1 GCA_023405565.1 Pseudomonadota bacterium | reverse complement strand
CAATAATATATCGGGCCGCCAGTTCGACGCTGGCGGCTCTCCTTTTTTACGATCGGTCACCGACGAATCTTTGGTGCCGACAGGCCGCCTCAAACGAGATTGTGATCCTGCTGGCAAAGCCTGCATTTTGAGTGATGTGCGCTATAATGAAGGTAAGAGCTTGCCGGGGATCGATCCTGATCTGTGGTCAGCGAAAACTTCTCGGATGGTTCCCGGCAGCGACCCTGCAGAAAGGGGCCCTCATGCATTACAAGGCAAAGAGTGTTGCTGCATTGCGGACGCTTCTCGGCGGTTGGCCGGGCCGGATGCGGGTCGAGGTCGATTCAGGCATCGGCGTGTCGGCGAAAACGGTCGGCGAACTTCGCAAAGTCACGGTCTGGCCGGACAATCTTGCGATCACCACGCCACCGGAGCGCCGCCGCGAGAGCAGCATAAAGGTGAGCAAAGCCAGCGTGGCGACACGCATGTCGCCAAAGACGTAAGAAGAAAAGGAGCGGTGCATCGCATGCGTGGCGGCATCGCGATGCCTCGCGCAAGAGCATGCCATTCGGTCCGCATGTCGGAATGCATCCATCTCGCCGATCACCGATCTCGCTTTGATGGTGTTGAGGAGACGTCATTCGGCGGCGATGACCACGCTGGGGGGCTTGCGACCGGGCGATCGCAACGGGCTCCCCGGCCGGACACCACTACCGACCCGATTTTCGCTGATTTCCAAGGGTTTTCCGCCTGTGGCTTATTTGTTTGAAAAGCCAAAAGAATCCTTTGCAAACTGTCGTCCGATTGTTACATAGCGGCGCGCGGGCTTGTCCCGCGCTTGTGTTTCCGGGCTGTCGCTCAGTCCGGTGCGCGAAATCCGGCAATAGCGAAGATTGTCGCCAGATGCGGAGAGGCAGCCGAAAGGCCAATCCTCGATGTGCAAGGGTTTCGACACGGATGAACCCAAAGGTCGGGCGTGAGCCGGGCCGGGACCGTCAGGTCCAGGTGAAACCGTCGTCAAAGGGTTAACGCGGGGTGGAGCAGCCCGGTAGCTCGTCAGGCTCATAACCTGAAGGTCGCTGGTTCAAATCCAGCCCCCGCAACCAATATTATCAAGGGGTTAGGAGCAATCCTAACCCCTTATTTCGTGGTATTATGGCCTTGCACAGGACTTACACAATTTGCCTGTGTAAGGAGGTCATCGTGATTAAGCACACCCTCATGGGAGGGAAGCTGCATGTGTATAAGCGTGAGAACAGCAATCACTGGCAGTGTTCGACGTATCTGAACGGCAAAAACCATCGGATCACCACGAAGACGGACAGCCTCTCTCACGCGAAAGAAATTGCAGAAGATTGGTATTTGGGCCTGCGAGGCAAAGCGCGCGCTGGGCTGCTAAAAACAGAAAAAACCTTCAAGCAGGCGGCCGAGCAGTTCCTCAAGGAATACGTCGTTATCACCGAGGGCCAAAGGAGCCCCCGCTGGGTTGAAGGTCACCAGATCAGGTTGCGACTTCACCTGGTCCCGTTTTTCGGGGACCTGGGTGTGTCGGAGGTCACGGCCGGGAAGATGCAGGAGTATCGCATCCACCGGATATCAAACTCGCGCACAGGCAAGGCGCCGGCACGCAGCACAATCCATGATGAGTTTGTGACGCTGCGGCAGGTGCTCAAGACCGCTATCCGCCATGAATGGCTGAAGTATCTGCCGGATATGTCGCGCCCGTATTTGACCCAGGGGAAGATTGTTCACCGGCCCTGGTTCAGTCCGGCGGAATACAAACAGCTCTACGAGGCAAGCCGTGCGTGGGCTCATGCGTCCAAGGGCAAGCGCTGGCAGTGGGATGCCGAGCAGGTGCACGACTTCGTCCTGTTCATGGCCAACACCGGCTTGCGGCCGGACGAGGCCAAGAACCTTCAGCACCGGGATGTGGTCATTGCCGAGGATGACGCGACCGGCGAGCGCATCCTTGAAATCGAAGTGCGAGGCAAGCGGGGTGTGGGGTATTGCAAAAGCATGCCGAGCGCCGTTCGTCCGTACGAGCGGTTACTCAATCGCGCAAAGCCCAACCGAGACCTGAGCGAAGAAGAGCGGAAAGCGAAGTTGAGAAAGCTGCCGGTGCCGACGGATCATGTCTTTCCGGGGAGCCATATCAAGCTGTTCAATGGCATCCTCAAGCGCGCCAACCTCAAGCTTGATCGGGACAGCAACCGGCGCACAGCCTACAGCTTGCGGCATACCTACATCTGCATGCGCCTGACCGAGGGGGCAGACATCTACCAGGTCGCCAAGAACTGCCGCACCAGCGTCGAGATGATCGAGAAGTTCTATGCGGCGCACATCAAGAATGCGCTGGACGCTTCCGCCATCAACGTGCGCAGGCCGAAGAAGCCCGCCAAGCGTGCGAAGGTGCGGGCGAGTGATCCGGAGGATCTGGAAGACGCTTTAGCGTAATCAATAAAAAGGGGGCCGGGTCGGCCCCTTCCTTATTCGCGAAACGTTCAGCGTTTCGTTTTACGCGCCGCTTGGCGGCGCGGTCTTTGGGGCTTGGCCCCTTTTTGAACGTAAAGCATGCGATTCATGCAGGATCATGATATCATGAACTCATGATTTTTACGGATACCAATGCTATGGCCCCAATGAGACCTTCAAAATCAAAGGCTTCGTCACGCAAGGCAACGGTAGAGGAACCTCGTAAAGTTCCCCTTCAGGTGATGATATCCGAACCAATACGAAGACAAGTTGCCCTTATGTCAGCAGAACGAGGCGAAAATCTTCGAACAACTGTTTTGAGAGGGCTGAAGGCTATTGGCGTTCGGATTCCAGACAATGAGCTCGTTGACCGTCGCGGTCGTCGTGCCAGGGAGCAATAACCCATGGCTCGCAGCGATTTACTTATCAACCTTGTAAAGGCTGGTGTCTCGGGCGACCAAGGTACCTTTCAGCGCACGGTGAATGCCATCGTGGCGGAGGAACGTGCTAAGCAGCATAATGTTGTGGCAGATACGTTGGAGAAGGTAGTTCTGAATAACAACAGGACGTTGCCGGTGAAACCGAGCATCGATGCGTCACACCGTGCACGGGATTTTGTCGCGGAGGTTTCGCCGCGCCGAAAACTGACCGATATTGTACTCCCATCTATCACCAAGCTTGGCGTCGACCAGCTTGTTGAGGAGCAGACCCGTGCTGCGCTTCTTCGATCGCATGGCTTGGAGCCGAGGCATAGGGTTATACTTGTTGGCCCCCCTGGTAATGGCAAAACTACGTTAGCTGAGGCTGTCGCCGAAGCACTTGCCGTCCCTCTCTTCGTCGTCCGATATGAAGCTATGATCGGTAGTTTCCTAGGCGAAACGGCTTCCCGCCTCAAACGTATCTTTGATTATGTTTGCACCGTGCCGTGTGTGCTCTTCTTTGATGAATTTGACGCAGTGGGAAAAGAGCGCGGCGACAAGCATGAAACAGGCGAGATTAAACGCGTCGTTACATCTCTGTTGATGCAGATCGACAGTCTCCCGACCTACGTAGTTGTTATGGCGGCTACGAACCACGCAGAATTGCTCGATCGCGCGGTTTGGAGAAGATTTCAGCTGCGGCTAAACCTGCCAAAACCCAATTCACAGCAGGTGGCTGCATTTTTAAGTGGGCTCGCCCAACGCACCAAGATTGATCTTGGTATGACGCCGCAAAGTCTGGCAAAGTCGTTGGGGCCAATAAGTTATAGTGAAGCTGAAGACTTTTTTCTCGATTCAGCGCGGCGACAGGTTTTAGCAAACGGCGAGATTTCGCCCTCCCAAATCGCGAAACAACAACTCAAACTTTGGCAATCGCGAGCCCGAGGAGAAAAGGAAACGAATTCGGGGAAGCGCGAACGTGGCGGAACGTCCTCTACTTAGGTTGCCAGAACCGTCTCCTATCAGTCCAAAAAAAGTTCACGGCGGTGGCGCTCCCATCGCGCGTCCTTCCCGAGGGCGACAACGCGAGCGCCTCACTCCTAAGTTTGAGCGGTTAGAAGGAATAGCCAGCAACCCTCAGGAGTTGTTGGCGCTTCGCGCCGACCCCGCTTCTATCGCCCCGGAGCGCGCAATCGTTTTCGAAGTCGAAGGGTTGCTAACGGACTTTTACAAGCAGGCCAAAGAGGTCGGTTTAGAGTACCTCGGCGATTTCGAAGAGGACTTCGAACCTACTGAAGATTTTTATGATGAGGACACGGCTGACGCGAATGTGCCGGGCCGGATTTACCTCGCAATGCCCGATGTGAGGGCTTTGCAGGAGCTCCTCAGCCGCTGGAATAATTATAAAAGGCTTGGCCGCATGCCCAAGGGGCAGGGGGCATGGGGGCAGCTATTCAAGCACCTGTTGGACGTGCGACCCTGGGGACCGCAAGACAGGGTGGATGAA
>JAEXXW010000501.1 GCA_023405565.1 Pseudomonadota bacterium | reverse complement strand
CGCGTGGCACCGATGCGGGCTTCGATTATCCACAGTTCTCGATCCATCGCGGCCGGCTGCAGGGCGTGATCTATGCCGCGGCGCGGGCGCGGCTTGGCGAATCACGCCTCCATACCGGTCACCGCCTCGGCGCTTTCACGCAGGATGAAGGCGGTGTCACCGCCTACTTTTTCGATCGCAACGGCTCGCACCGCAAGACCGCGCGTGGTGACATCCTGATCGGCGCCGATGGCATCCATTCCTTCGTGCGCTCGCAGCTTTTCCCGAACGAAGAGGCGCCGCGCTTCACCGGCTCGGTGCTGTGGCGCGGCGCGCTCGACTGGCCGAAATTCCTCACCGGCCGCTCGATGGTGATTGCTGGCGGCATGGCCGGCAAGCTGGTGCTGTATCCGATCGCCGAAGGCTCGCGCGAGGATCGCTGTCTGTTGAACTGGGCGGTGATGGTGAAGGTCGGTCAGGGTGGCGGCACGCCCAAGAAAGAGGATTGGTCGCGCCTGGGCCGCTTCGAGGATCTCATGCCGCATGTGCGGCGTTTCAAAATTCCCTATTGCGATGCCGAGGCTCTGATCGAGGCGACCCCGGAATTCTGGGAATATCCGTTGTGCGATCGCGATCCCTTGCCGCGCTGGTCGCATGGCCGGGTCACGCTGCTCGGCGATGCGGCGCATCCGATGTATCCGGTGGGCTCGAACGGTGCTTCGCAGGCGATCCTTGACGCGCGCTGCCTCGCTGACCGCCTGCGCGATGCCGATCATCCATGCCAGGCGCTCTATGCCTACGAGCAGGAGCGGCTGCCGATGACCACGCAGATCGTCATGATGAACCGCAAGGGCGGACCGGAAGGCGTCATCGACGCGGTGGAAGAGCGTGCGCCGGAAGGCTTCACCAATATCGAGGATGTGCTTTCGTATGAGCAGCGCAAGGCGATCGTGCGCGGCTATGCCGGTGTCGCGGGCTTTGCACGCGAGCAGGTGAACAAGCCGGTGGCCGCGAAGGCGGCCTAGGGCCACATATCATCCCGATTGCGGTGGACTATAAGTAACCGCGGACATGATACGCCTCCTGCTCTTTCTTGGTATTCTCGGTTTGCTCAGTGCGGCTGCGTCGGCACGGAAGCTCGACGACGTCGCTCTTAATCTTGCAAAAGCGGAGCAAGGCGACCTGTACGCTATCCAAATGGTTACGCGCGGGTACGACCTGCGTGGGAACTATGCCGAGGCTGTAGCTTGGGCCGAGCGAGGAAGCCGGCTAGGCTCCGCGTATTGCAGGCTCTTTTACGCAAAGGCCTTGATAGATGGTCGCGGTGTGTCAAAGGACGAGCGCGCCGGCTTCAGTCTGATCGCTGAAAAACCGAAGCTGTTTCCTGCAGAGTTGGCCGAATTATACGAGAGGGGTATCGGCACGCCACGCGATCCCATCGAGGCTTACGCGTTCGCGTTTTCTGCCAGTCATGAAACTTGTAACGAATGCGAGGAAATGCATACGAAAGTCGGAAAGCTTCTTGCGCGCCTGCGCATGGAACTGACGTCCGAACAGATCAACGTTGCTATAGAGCGTGCTTACTCTAGAGATCCTGGCCTAAGAAACGAGGTGTGGTGGCAAAACGCGGTCTTCATCGGATTGTCCGCGACCTTGATTTTGACAATTGCAACATTTGTCGGAGCGATAGGCCTTGGGATTTGGCTTGGTGTTCGCCGTCGAGTGCGCACCCAATAGCGCGATGAAATTTCAACTGAATGGTTTTCACGCGAGCAGGTGAACAAGCCGGCAGCGGCGAAGGCAGCGTAGCTAGTGCTTCGTGTCATCGTTTGAGCGCTTGAACAGCCCCATATTCAGCGTCGTCAGCAGGATGCTGATGGCGAGAATGCCGAACATGATGATCTGTTCGTAATGGATCGCGGCTTCGGCCTTGTCGATAAAGGCTTGGTTGGAGCTGCTCGCCGCGAGTTCGCGCACATCCGCGCGAAAGCCGCTGATGCCCCATAGCGCCGCCATTGCCGCTATCGCGATAGTGGCAATACCAATGACAAGCATGCGTCTGAGCCAGCGGGGCATGACCCCGACGAATATTTCGGGGCGATGACGGCTTTAAGACATCAAGCCGGCGGCGGCGGCAGGAAGATCACCTCGTGTCGGGCCGAGAGAGCCACCACTTCGTCCGGGTTCTGCTCTTTCATCGAATGAATGCCCCAGAACAGGTCATAGAGCTTGCGGGTCGGCGTGACCCAGAACATGCATTTCGCGACCTGATCGGCCTTGTTGAAGATGCCGTGTGGAATCTGCATCGGCATCCGGATGAGATCGCCGGCCGTCGCAACATAGTCGCGGCCATCGAGCAGGAGGTCGAGCCTGCCCTCCAGCATGTAGATGAACTCATCCTGCGTGGGATGGATATGCGGCGGCACGAATGTTCCGGGCGGGAAGGTCGCATGCCAGGAGAAGGACTGATCACACAATGATTTCGGCACATAGGTCTGGCCGAGAATATTCCAGGAAATGCCGTCGATTCCTGTCGAGGACTTGGTAATGCCGGCGGTCAACGCTTGCATATGACGCGAACTCCCATCGCACTTGAATTATTGCGCTGCATTAAACCAGAAAGACGACGGGGACAAAAACCTCTAAGTCATGTCGCACTGCGCCATTTTGCGGATAGCGTAAATGTAGGCAATCATGGCCCGCAAAACGGGCTTTATCACGCGATATTTTAAACCTAAAGTATTGGTTGGCCGGACTTGCGCAGAGGGGCGCACAGGCTTTGGCCCCTTGGATTTTGCCGTTTCGGAGGGTTTATCGATGACCAGAACCAGAATGCTTGCTGTGCTGGCAGCCGGTGCTGCATTAACCATCAACGCTGCGTCTGCGAGTGCACAGGAGAAGCTCAAGGTTGGTGTGATCGCCACGCTCTCTGGCCCGCCCGCGGTGCTCGGACAGCAATTGCGCAATGGCTTCCAGCTTGCAGTGAAAGATCTTGGCGGCAAGCTCGGTGGTCGCGATGTCGAGGTCATCGTTCAGGACGACGAATTGAAGCCGGACGTGGCCGTGACCAAGGCGCGCGCTTTCATCGATCGTGACAAGGTTGATTTCGTCGTCGGTCCGATCTTCTCCAACA
>JAEXXW010000479.1 GCA_023405565.1 Pseudomonadota bacterium | reverse complement strand
AGCCGATGTTACGCTCACTGCGGAGTGGCAGCCTTGGCCGGTTCAAGGGCTGCTGGTCGTCGCGGCCTGCGCATTGATAGCCATGATCACATTCATGACCCTTGGCCCTATTGGCTGGCGACCGCGTTTGATTGGCGCCAATGTCGATCGCTTTATCGGCTTCCTCATTTTGGGCGCCCTTCTGGCATTCGCTCAGCCCAAGCGCTTCTTCGTCGTCTGCGCGATCATCATTCTGGGTGCCGTCCTGCTGGAATATTCGCAATCGTTCTTCCGCGGCCGGCACGGCGTATTGCACGATTTCGAGTTCAAGGTGTTCGGCGGATTGCTTGGCGCGGGAATGGCCCGCGCCCTGACCGGGACGATTCGCATTTTCTAGCCGCCGGCAGTTATCACCGGCGGCTTTGTTCGACAGCCTTCACAGCCCTGCGCAAGGCGTCACCATGCCTGCCACCGGCAAGCATTCACCAACAGCGCCAAGCGTGCTTGCCCTCGCGCCAGCTCCCGGTTCCTATTCTAGCTTGCGGCGCGCTGAGGTGAGGCTGCCGGCAGTTCATCGGACAACTGATAGGAATTCATCAGGTGATCGACCATCGCCGCGCCCTTCGGCCAGTCATAGGTCCGGAAGCTGTGGCCCGATGTCGTGAACCGCGCACCGGCATAGAACATTTCATATTGTGTGTGCCGCGATGCGAATTCCGAACCGATGGCATCCCACGCCGCTTTCATGAATTTCACCCGCTGTTCGGGCGACATGATCGCCGAACGCTGCGTCTTGCCGATGATCGCCTCGAGCTTCGGATCGCTGAAATCGTGCAGCGACGACGGCAGCATGATCAGCGAGCCGCCGGCCAGTTCACGCAGCGTGTTGATGATCTGCGGATAGAGATCCTGCGTGATCACCTGCGCCGAATACATGTAATGCTTGTTCGGCACATACCACTCACCGTATTGCGAGCCTTCTGCCTCCATACCAGCCAGCATCGCATTCACCATGCCGACCTGCGAGGCAAGGAAGCCAAGCCGCTCCTTGACCGACGGGATGCTCGTCGTGCCGATCGTGTCGGCGATGCGGCGCGCCAGCGCCAGCAGGAAGGTCAGCTTCACCGTCAGACGGATCTGCGCCTGATAATTCTGATAGGAGTGGCCGGGCGTGCCATGGAACTGGGTCGCGCACATGGCCGTGTCGCGATACACGAACAGGCGATCCCACGGCACCTTCACGTCATCGAAGTACATCAGGGCGTCATTCTCGTCGAAGCGCGACGCCAGCGGATTGTCGTAAACGGACGTTGCGGACGCCTCATACGATTTGCGCGACAGGACCTTCAGACCCTTCGTATTCATCGGCAGCGCGCAGGAGAATGCCAGATCCTCTTCGCCCGGCTTCAGCGGCTGGAGATTGGCAACCAGCACCTCATTGGCCATGATCGACGACGTGCCCAGCATCTTGGCGCCACGAATGGTGATGCCGGATGAATCTTCATCGACAATCCGCGCAACCAGATCCTCGTCCTGATCACCCCAGTCCTTGGAGCGTTCAGCCTGCGGATTGATGATGACATACGTCATGAAGAGATCGCTCTTCGTCGCGTAGTCGAAATAATCCATCAGCGCCTTCGCCCGCTCCGGGCTGTGCTGCTTGAACAGGTCAATGCCCATGCGTTGACCGACAAGGGCGGAGGCCACGTGATCCGGCGAACGGCCCATGAAACCATAAGAGACGCCGGACCAAGCCTGCAGCGCTTTGCGGCGGCGCACCATCTGCTCATAGGTCTTCGGCATTTCCCATGCGCGGCTCGCACGTCGGCCCTCGCCGACATCGAACGTCATCAATTCGAGATTGTCCGGATGGGCCTGGAAATCATACAGCGCGCCTGACGATTGCACCGAATTACGGAAGGCGGGATGGGTCGTCACATCCGCAACCAGTTTGCCGTCGAGATAGACGGCGCGGCCGTCCTGCAGCGACTTGATATGCTGCGCACCGGTCTTGCAGATGGTCATGGGGTCCGCTCCTCTTGTCCAATTCGGTGCAGGGCATGCAAGAAGTCTGCCCTGTTTCCAGATGTCGCACCCGGCACAAATGCCTGAAAACAGGCCATCACGCGCTTGACTCCGTCACCGGGCTGCCAGGACTATTACCTAGCTCCAGAAGCTTTTCAAGATAGCTATTGGGTGCTACCATTTTTGGCCTGAAGAATGCATGTCCTGGGGAGGATAAAATCGGAAACGATGCCAACGCCGGTCAATCCATGGGCATGACGATGCGCGGCAAGAGCCGCGACATCGTGCCACCGACCTCGCTGTTGCTCAGGTTCTTGCAGGCGCAGCGAAACCAATTGGGAGATACTGACGATGAGTAACGTAACAAGACGCAATTTCGGGTCAGCATTCACAGCCGCACTTTTTGTAGGCACTTCGGTGTTTGCTCTGCACGCTGCGCAGGCGCAGGAATTGAAGGGCCGTGAAGTCGTATTCGGCGCGATCGTTCCGAGCAGCGGACACTTTGCGGAATGGGGTCGCACCAACACGGTCACGCTCAAGATGCTTGAAAAACAGGTGAACGACGCCGGTGGCATCAACGGCGCAAAACTGCGCATCGTGATCTACGATGACGCCGCACGTCCTGCGCAATCGACCAACTCGCTGCGCAAGCTCGCGAGCGACGACAAGGTGCTGGCCGTGGCCGGACCGTTGACCAGTTCGGCTGCCGAAGTGGTCTTCCCCGTTGCCAACCAATTGGGCATCGTGTCGACGTCGCAGGCATCATCAAAGCCAGGCGTTGCCAAAGCGAACCGCCCCTGGGCCTTCCGCAACACGATTGACGAAGGCATCCTTGCCAAGACCACCGTGCCTTACTTCAAGAAGGCCTATGACATCAAAACCGTCGCGGTGATCTACGACGCCAAGGATGCGACGGCGGCAACAGTCGGCACCCGCATCATGCCGGCCATCGTCAAGGAAAACGGCATCCAGGTTCTGAACGAGAACGATCTGCTCTCCTTCAACACCGGCGATCTCGACGTCAGCGCGCAGGTCACCAA
This sequence comes from Pseudomonadota bacterium, assembly GCA_023405565.1. GTDB lineage: Bacteria > Pseudomonadota > Alphaproteobacteria > Rhizobiales > Xanthobacteraceae > Pseudorhodoplanes. The sequence continues at coordinate 2,441 of JAEXXW010000479.1, read as the reverse complement.
GCTGAAGTCGCTCAACCCCGACGGCGTCGTCGTCAGCGCCGACTACAGCCAGGCCGTCACCGTCATCCGCGAGATGAAGCGGCAGGGCCTGATGAAGCCGGTCGTCGGCTCGACGCAGTTGATCTCGTCGGCGATCCTGAAAGCTGCTCCGGAACTTCCGCTGGTCGCGCCGGCCACGTTCTACGCCACCCAGAAGGCGGAAGCCGCGCAGAAATTCGTTGCGCAATTGCAGCCGCTGCTGCGCAAGGAATCGAACCTGCCGCCGGAAATCGAGCCGAGCATGTACGATGCCAATATCTACGAGATCGTCGGCATGTATATCGAAGCCGCCAAGAAGGCCGGCATCACGGCAAAACCGGAAGATCTGGAAAAGGATCGCGTGAAGATCCGCGACTTCATGGCCAAGCTTCAGGGCTTCCAGGGCCTCGGCGGCCCGATCAGCTTCAATGACGATGGCGATGCCATCAAGGCCTTCTACATTGTCGAAGGCAAGAACGGCGCCTGGGAAACCAAGGTGCGCGGTTGCAGCTCCGCCTCCGGCGGCGGTTGCGGCTCCTGATCCGTTGATGCTCAAGCTGGCCGGGCATCGGTCCCGGCCAGTTTCCATTCTGTGTCAAGGCGAGAGGCGATGACGTGTTAATCCAGCAACTTGTGAACGGGCTCACTCTGGGAGCCGTCTACACCCTGATTGCATTGTCCTTTTCTCTCGTCATGGGCATTCTCGGCATTCTCAATCTTGCGATTGCCGAATTGTTCATGATCGGCGGTTACATTGGCTTCACCGTCATTGTCGCGCAATTGCCCCTGCCGCTGGCAATCCTTGTAGGCATGTGTGGCGCAGCGCTGATCGCCATCGTCATCGAGAAAGTCGGTTATCAGCCGCTGCGCAATGCGCCGGTCATCACGCCGATGCTCTCGACACTCGGCTTCTCGATCATCCTGCAGAATGTCGCGACCAACCTCTGGGGATCCGACCCGCTGCAATTGCCGTCCGAGTTTCTCGGGAGCCGCTATGAGTTCGGTCCTGTCTCGATCGGCGGGATGCAATTGCTCGTGCTCGGGGCCACCGTCTTTCTGGTCGCCGTCCTGGCATTCGTCGTGCAGCGCACCTCGATCGGCCGCGCCCTGCGCGCCGTTGCCGAGAACCGCGATGTCGCACGCCTGCTTGGCGTGAAGGCAGATCAGCTGATGATGATCGCATTCATCCTTTCGGGGTTGCTTGCCGGCGCGGCCGGTGTCCTCGTCGGCCTGCATTACGCAGCGATCACGCCCTATGTCGGTGTCGAGACCGGCCTCAAGGCCATCGCCGTCATGGTGATCGGCGGCACCACCCGCATCTGGGGCGCATTGGTGGCCGGTCCGCTAATCGGCATCGCCGAAGTGATGACCGTTGCCTATGGCGGCTCGCAGATCCGCGATCTCGTGGTCTACGGCCTGATGATCCTCATTCTTCTGCTGCGCCCGCAAGGCATCCTTGGCGGCGCGCGCACCGATCAGGGGCCGCGCGTCTGATGTCGACCTATTACGCAGGCCTCCTCGCCGATACCGGCATCCTTCTGCTCGGCGCGCTCAGCGTCTACATTATCCTGGCCACCGGCCAATTGTCGCTCGGCAATGCCGGCTTCATGGGCATCGGCGCTTACGCGACATCCTATCTCACCGTCGAGATGGGTGTGCCACTGACGCCGGCCTTGCTGATCGCCGCCTTCGGCGCCGGCCTCATGGGCATCATCATCGGCTTTCCGGCGCTGCGCCTGAAAGGCATCTATCTGGCGATGGCAACGCTCGGCTTCGGCGAGATGGTGCGCAGCTTCCTGCTCAATTTCGACACCATGGGCGGCTCCGGCGGCTTCAGCGGCATGAAGCATATCTCGGTCACATACATCTGGCTCTGGGCCGGCGGCATCCTGCTGCTGGTGATGCTGCTCGAACAATCGCGGCTGTGGCTGGAGATGCGCGCCGTGCACGACGATGAAACGGCGGCAAGCCTTGTCGGCCTCAACACCACCGCGACCAAGATCGGCGCCTTCGGCTTCGGTGCCGCCGTCGCCGCCATCTCCGGCGGCCTGTTCGCGCATCATCATGTCTATATCGAGCCGGCCAATTTCGGTTTCGATCGCTCGATCGAATTCGTGCTGGCCGTCATCCTTGGCGGCTCGACGGTGGCGCCGGGCGCTGTGATCGGTTCCGGCCTGCTTGTGATGCTGCCGGAGATGCTGCGCTTCATTTCCGACTGGCGGCTGGCCGCGTTCGGTGCGCTCCTGATCCTCGTGCTGCTGACGCGGCGCCAAGGCATCCTTGATCGCAACCTGTTCCGCCTCCTCAGCCTGCGGAAGCAGCCGTCATGACACGTCCAGCTCCGCAACCGCTGCTCCAACTCGTCAACGTCACGCGAACCTTCGGCGGTATCCGCGCGCTGAACGATGTCAGTTGCGATATCC
>JAEXXW010000424.1 GCA_023405565.1 Pseudomonadota bacterium | reverse complement strand
GGGGCCCCCCCCCCCCCCGCCCCGGTCGTCGGCCACCACTGACAGTGCAGACTTCTCCGGCTCCGGGGCGCCGGGCGCGTGCACCTTTGGCTGCAACATTCAATCGCACACGCCCGGCTTGACGCGGCGGTATGCGGCCCTGTTGACTACGGTTATTGCCGATGAGGATTGTTTATGAGCAACTCTTTTGCCGGCCTGGAAGGCCGGTTGGCGCAGATTGACGCCTTCTATGCCAACACCCTGAACACCGTCACCATCCGCCTAGGCACAATTTCACACCTACTGCCCGGCAATTCCCTGCGACAGGCGTCGCAGCGTCTGGTCGAGGAAAGCCAAGGTACGCTCAACAAGGCCTGGCTCAACAGCCAGCCCACTGGCTTCGCCGAGCTTGCCGGACAAGCGCTGTTCAAGGGAATACGCTCTGGCGGCGCTCAGACCTCGCTGCAGGACTCAACCTTCCAGCGGTCGCTGGTGAACATGCCCGAACCGGAAAGAGCTTCGCTACGTCTTGCCGATATTCTTCGGGCAATCGGGCGGTTATCGGATGACGACTATTATCGCGCCATCGTCCCTATCATTTGGAACGGGGGCAACACGCTCATCACGATCGGCGGCCGGCACGGCAATAACTTTCGCGGCTCAAATGCCGCCAATCAGATACTCAAGGACCTCATCGGCTCGACGTTCGGAGACAGCGCCGCCGGACGGGAACGCGTCCAGGCCGCGCTGCGCGGCATCCTCGAAAACAAGACCGAGCTTGCGGGCACAGTCCGCGCGGTTCTCGAACGCTATCTATTCGCGGGTGCGCGCTGGATATCCGAGGCAGAAGCATCAACGGCGGCAGTCAGGCAAACGGACTCGCCGTCGGCCCTGCGCCTGGGCACCATACCCGGCACCAGCAAGGATTTGCTGTATGACTGGAACGAAAGTCTCATCACGGTAGCAGCCCCCGGCACCGGCAAAAGCCAGGCGCACGTATTGCGCAATCTGCTTTACCTGAAAGCCCCTGCGGTCGCCCTCGACATCAAAGGCGAAATGCGTGAAGCATCTGCCACCTGGCGGTCGGAACACGTCGGTCCCGTGTTCACGTTCGACCCACAGCGGCCGGACGAGTCGCTGCACTACAATCCGCTCGATTGCGTTTCAGCAGACCCCGAACAAGGATGGGACGAAGCGCGGCGCCTGGCGGACCTGCTCGTCGTTCCACCCTCTTCTTCCAGCCGTGACCAATACTGGGAGAGCCGTGGTCGCGATCTCATTACCACGGCCGTTTTTCACGTCGCCCTGACGGAGAAGGGAGCGCACCGCTCGATGAGCGGTGTCCTCGATCGCCTGTATGTTCCGCCGGGTGAAAAGCTCAATGAATGGTTCGATGATCTGGATGCGCTCGACGTCCCCCAGCTTCGCCGCCAGGCAAACGCGCTAAGGGGACTGCCCGTCGAGCAACGCGAGGGCATTTTTGACAGTGCCCGACGCCAGCTGGAAATCTGGCAATCGCCGGCGATAAACCGTCTCAGCGCGTCGACGACCTTTTCCGCTGAAATGCTTCGGGAAAGCAACGCAACACTCTATCTTTGCGTCAGCCTTGATGACGTGAAGAAGTTTGCATCAATCCTTCGCGTCATTGTCGGCCAGACGTTGCATGTCCTGTTCCGCGTCAAACCGGAATCAGGTGCTTTGCCCGTGACGTTCTTCCTCGATGAAATGGCCAGACTTGGTCATATGGATGTCATCGAACAGGCGCTCGACATGGGACGCGGTTACGGCGTTCGCCTGTGGCTGTTCTGCCAGAACAGCGGACAGCTGTCTTCCGCCTATCGCAATGCCGACGGCATGACGGGCAACTGCGCAGCCCGTTGCTACATGAACCCTGATGAGGACACAGCGCGCTGGATATCGCAGAACCTCGGCACCCGTGAAGGACTGCTCGACGGCCATCGCAAACCTCTCGCCGACCCGTCACAACTTACGGGTCCAGAATTCGCCAATCGCCTTATTGTATTCCTGCGCGGCCACCCGCCCGCCCAGCTTGAAAAAAGCCCGGCATACAGCGATCCGATCTGTCAGAAGCGCATGGCGGGCGAAAGCGAACCCGAGGCATCTGTTGGACCACTTCCGACAACTCCACCTTCGGTTCTACAGCCAGCTTCTCCTTCTGAGCCTGACGCCTCCGTGCATACCGTCTCGGCTGCTCCCGAGGCCGTTCCAATAACCGCCGCTCCAACGGCGCGCGACGCAGAACTGGTAGCATCGACACCTGCTGCGCCCTCCCCCAAAGCGATCACCATTCCCGCGATCGATTTGCGCCGCTGGGCTATCCCCGTTGCAGCGACCGTAGCAGCGGTCGCCTGGAGCGTTATGGCGTATGTGCAGCTTGAATCCGCGCGTGCTGGAGAGACCGCCGCACTGAAGGCGCGCGACAACATGCGCGCGGAAGTTCAACGTGCGGAATCTGCAGCTCGATCAGCAAATTCTAGGCTTACGTCGGAACAGTCACGACTGACGACGGAGGTCTCCGCCTTGAAAGGTCAGCTTACGCAGGCTCAAACCACAATAGAAGCGCACCGACTGGATGCCCTGCGGGCGCGACAAGAACTCGCAAGCCTCAATGCCTCGATTGCGGAGCGGAATCGATTCGCTTCGTTACCAAGTGCTCCGGTTCAGACACCTGCCCCATCCCCGTCTCTCTCATTCCCGGCGCAAACACCATTCTCACCTCAAAGCACTTCTCCTACCCGCGACCAAGTGAATCCCGCCCAGCTCAACGATCGCAATACCTGCGACCAGCTAGCCGGCAACAAATACGATCCAAACTGGCCTCGCCAGTTTGAGGGCGCTTCATTTGGCGAGCTTCGGGCAAACGCGGCGCAAGCGATATCGGCGTGCGAGCGCGCTGCAAATGCGGCGCCTGACGAACCGCGCATGAAATATCAACTCGCGCGCGCACTCCAGGCTGCCAACCAGAGCGACCGCGCCTTCGAGTTATTATCTCCACTCGCCAACAGTGGATACCCGGCAGCCTTCGATAACCTGGGTTTCCATTACATGCGGCTGCAGCAGGTAGGGACAGCTATCAATTATCACCGCCGGGGCGCGGATGCGGGAGACCCGGAAGCAATGGTCACGGTCGCAGAGCTCATCGAGCAGAATAAAGCCCGGTCGCGATATCAGAATGAATTCTGGGACCTTCTGCAACGGGCGGCTCAGCTCGGACACGAGGGAGCGCGCAAGACACTCAGCGAGAAATCGAGGGTGGGTGAAATTATCCAGCAGATTCCCGATCGGATTCGCGACTGGATAAACAGGCGATAGCTGGCAATATCGCCTGGCCTCACGCGGCCCGCGAATACTCGTCACGGCTTCTGCCTATACGATGCGAGGCCGTCAGATAGTGACGGCCATCAAGCTCGATCCCGAGGAAATCGCGGCCTAGAGCCAACGCTGCAACAAGCGTCGACCCCGATCCACAAAAGGGGTCGAGCACCAAGCCGCCTGGTTTGCAGAATGCGTGGATGAACGGCTTGAGCGCCGAGACAGGCTTCTGCGTAGGGTGCAGGCGGTTGCCTGTATATTCCCATTCGACAACGTCGGAAGGTGCATTCTTTGGAAGGACGGCTTGGCCCTTTGCTAACAAGTAGGCCGCTTCGTGCCGGTACTCCACAAAGCCTGATGCGGACGCATAGCGCTTGCGAAAGGTGATGTGTCCGACAATGCGGAATCCTGCACTTCGCCAAGCGGCGAAGAACTTGTCGGTGTTATTCCAGCCGTAGAAGCTAAGGCACAACGAACCTGGTTTGAGCACACGGTACATCTCTGCAAAGGCCGGTTTCAGCCAGCCTGCATTATCGTCATTGCGGATTGTTTGCCCCGTACGCGAACGATAGCGCACCAGATAAGGTGGGTCAGTCAGGATGAAATCAACGGACGCCGATGGCATACCGCGCATTATCTTCACGCAATCGCCGTGAAGCACGGCGTTGCGCTTGATCGGTGCAACACGCGCACTCATCGCTGGATCTCCTGCACCAGCGGGACGGCGCTCCAGCGCACATCGCTGCCGGCAATCTCGAACTCCTCATAGGAGCCATGGAAGCCGTATATGGCCTGCGCCTTGTTGATGGCGTCGGGCTCGCTGAACGCCTCGACGACCATGTCGTAACTGGTGAAGTCGACCGCCGTTACCAGGTAACGGCGGGAAACGGGGCTCATCGCCCCGCCTCCTCGTCTTGCTTCGGCTCGCGAAGGGTCAGGCGACCGTTGAGCGGCAGGCAGCTGAGCGTGATGCTGAAGCCCTTGCCGTCCTCGTGCGCCCAGGCGGCGCCGATCTTGGTCCAGAAGGCGCTGTCACCTTCGCCTTCAACCGAGAACACGCTGTGCGTCGGCCGGTTCTTTTGAGTGCGTTTCATTTGGATTTCTCCCGTTGGTTATGCCGGTCGCGCCAATCGCGTCCGGTCGGGAGTTCAAAAGGCCCGGCAGATACGAGCCGGCGCGCAAGGAGGCTCCGGCCGAGGGACCCTCCGGGAAACGGCGGGATGCCTTGCGGGACGGCGCTGCGGGACTAACTTCCCGACCAATGCAAGGACGTGTTGGTGAGCAATCGGCTCAACGGGTAGGCCAAGAGGCCGCACGAACAGGCCCCACGCTGTGTTATCGCATGTTAATGGAATGACATGCGCTTGGCCCATCGGTGCATAACGCCGTGCAACGGCGAAGGGCTCATCATTGCTTTTGCTGCTTGTGTCTCCATCGCCACATCACTGCGCATGAAGTAAGCAAGAAGTTATGCGGATCGATCCCGTTTCCCGAAAAATGCCGTATCGTGGCGATGGTGCGGTGTGTAATCGCGCTGAGGTGTCAGAACCTCGCTATGGCGGCTGCAGCAACAGCCGTTACCAAACTTGCTGCCTGCCAACCCTACGGTTGGGGAGGCGGCGGAATATAAAAACGCGCTAGTGTGAATACGCTGCGCCGTTCCATAGACGGTTCTGAACTCCCCGGCCACCTGATTGCCTCCGTACCTAAATGAAAGGGTACGGAAGTGAGCAGATGTGTGTTGCGCGGGTTAATAAGTACCGCTTTCGTAACGATCTCTTCGGCGGCTTGGGCGGCATGTTCAAACCCAACAGGCTTGGCCAGCCAAACGCGATACGACTTCACGACCAACACCCTCTCCTATTGTAACAATACTGACTGGGTCGCCATGGGAGGCAGCGGAGGCAGCAGCGATATCC
>JAEXXW010000403.1 GCA_023405565.1 Pseudomonadota bacterium | reverse complement strand
ATGCAGCAGCGGAACGATGATACCTGCCGCAACGAGGAAGATCAGGATGCTTTTGAGATGTTCCGCATGCAGCACGTTGCGGCCCCCCATGCGGCCGTTAGCAATAATGTTGGTCGTCCCATGTCAGACGCCGTCCCCGCATGTGCGAGGACGCTTCATGCGAGCGCCGACAGCATCCTCAAGCGCCGAGCGCCGTTTCGATCGCTTTCAACGCAGCATCGGCCTTTGAGCCGTCCGGACCGCCCGCCTGCGCCATATCGGGCCGGCCACCGCCGCCCTTGCCACCCAGCGCCTCGGCACCAGCTCGCACCAGATCGACAGCGTTGAAGCGCTTGGTGAGATCCGCCGTCACACCGACGACGATGCCCGCCTTACCGTCCTCGGTCTTGCCGACGATGGCGACAATGCCCGAACCGACCTGTTTCTTGCCCTCATCCGCCAAGCTGCGCAGATCCTTCAGGTCAATGCCTTCCACGGCACGGGCCAGCAGCTTCACATCGCCAATGGCGCGCAAGCCTTCGGCGGCGTCGCCTTTTGCACCCGAACCGCCGCCCATGGCCAACTTCTTGCGAGCATCAGCAAGATCGCGCTCTAGCTTCTTGCGTTCATCCATCAACTGGGTCACGCGCGCCGGCATGTCGGCGACGGAAACGCGCAGGATGTCGCTCGCCACGGATTGTGCCGCCTGCATCGTCGTATTCGCAGCCTTGCGCGCGTTCTTCCCGGTCAGGGCTTCGAGACGGCGAACACCCGCGGCAACGCCGGAATCCGATACGACCGAAATCAGGCCGATATCGCCGGTGCGCTTCACATGCGTACCGCCGCACAATTCGACTGACCAGCCGAGCGTATTGCCGCTGCCCTCACCCATCGCGACCACGCGGACTTCATCGCCATATTTTTCGCCGAACAGGGCCCGCGCACCGGAGGCGCGCGCATCGTCCAGCGCCATCAGGCGCGTCGTCACCGCGGAATTCTGCAAAACAAAATCGTTGGCGATGTCCTCGACCTTCTCGATTTCCTCAGCCGTCATCGGCTTGGGATGCGAGAAGTCGAAACGCAGCCGTTCGGGCGCGACCAGCGAACCTTTCTGCGCGACATGGTCGCCGAGAACCTGACGCAACGCCTCGTGCAGGAGATGCGTCGCCGAGTGATTGGCGCGGATCGCGGTGCGGCGCGTGTGTTCCACATCGAGCTGCAGGGCCAGGCCGGGCTTGAGCGTGCCCTGCTCAACCACACCCTGATGCACGAACAGGTCGCCGCCCTTCTTCTGCGTGTCGGTCACACGGAAGCGGACACCATCAGCGGTCATCACGCCGGTGTCGCCGACCTGACCGCCGGATTCGCCGTAGAACGGTGTCTGGTTCAGCACGACAAAGCCCGTCTCGCCGCTCTTGAGTTCAGTGGCCTCCTTGCCGTCGCGGACCAGGGCGAGCACTTCGCCTTCGGCGCTTTCGGTCTCGTAGCCCAGAAACTCCGTGGCGCCGAGCTTTTCGCGCAGACCGAACCATACGATTTCGGTGGCGGCATCGCCGGAGCCTTTCCAGGATTCACGCGCCTTGGCCTTCTGCTGCTCCATCGCCGCATTGAAGCCCGACAGATCGACCGAGATGCCGCGCGAGCGCAGCGCATCCTGTGTCAGGTCGAGCGGGAAGCCATAGGTGTCATAGAGCGTGAAGGCGGTTTCGCCCTTCAGCGCATCGCCCTGTTTCAACGCCTTGGACTCATCCTCGAGGATGGCGAGACCACGCTCCAGCGTCTTGCGGAAACGGGTTTCTTCGAGCCTTAACGTCTCGGTGATTAGCGCCTCGGCGCGATGCAATTCGGGATAGGCCTGGCCCATCTCGCGCACCAGTACCGGCACCAGTTTCCACATCAATGGCTCGCGCGCACCCAGCAATTCGGCGTGGCGCATGGCGCGGCGCATGATCCGGCGCAGCACATAGCCGCGGCCTTCATTCGATGGCAGCACGCCGTCGGCGATCAGAAACGACGACGCCCGCAGGTGATCGGCGATGACGCGATGCGAGGCCTTTTGCGGACCATCGGGTGAGACCTTGGTGAGATCGGCGATCGCCTGAATGATCGCGCGGAAAAGATCGATCGAGTAGTTGTCATGCGTGCCCTGCAGAACGGCGGCGATGCGTTCGAGGCCCATGCCGGTATCGATCGAGGGCTTGGGCAATTCTAGACGCGTGCCGTCGGCCATCTGCTCGTATTGCATGAACACGAGGTTCCAGATCTCGATGAAGCGGTCGCCATCCTGATCGGGCGAGCCGGGAGGGCCGCCGGGAATCTTGTCGCCATGGTCATAGAAGATTTCCGAACACGGACCGCAGGGACCGGTATCCCCCATCGCCCAGAAATTGTCGGAGCCGGCGATGCGGATGATGCGGCTTTCCGGGAGCCCGGCGATCTTCTTCCAAAGGTCGAACGCGACATCGTCGTCGATATAGACGGTGGCAGTCAGCTTATCCTTCGGCAGCCCGAATTCCTTGGTGATCAGGTTCCA
>JAEXXW010000367.1 GCA_023405565.1 Pseudomonadota bacterium | reverse complement strand
AGGTTGGACATGCCGGCTTCGAGCGCCTTCAGGTCCTCCTTCTTGAGATCTTCCTTCTTCACGCCGCCATGCATCTTCAGCGCGCGGATGGTGGCGACGATGACGACGCAATCGGGCTTGAGGCCGGTCTTGCGGCACTTGATGTCGATGAACTTCTCGGCGCCGAGATCGGCACCGAAACCGGCTTCCGTCACCACATAGTCGGCGAGCTTCAGCGCGGTTGTCGTGGCCGACACCGAGTTACAGCCATGCGCGATATTGGCAAACGGACCGCCATGGATGAAGGCCGGCGTGCCTTCCAGCGTCTGCACCATGTTCGGCGCAATCGCATCCTTCAGCAGCGCGGTCATCGCGCCGTGCGCCTTGAGCTCCTTGGCGCGGATCGGCTTACGCTCGCGCGTGTAACCGACGATGATGTTGCCGAGACGCTCCTTCAGATCGTCCAGATCCTTGGCGAGACAGAAGATCGCCATGACTTCCGACGCCACGGTGATGTCGAAGCCGGCTTCGCGCGGATAGCCGTTGGCCACGCCGCCGAGCGAGCAGACGATTTCGCGCAGCGCGCGATCGTTCATGTCCAGCACGCGACGCCAGGCGACGCGGCGGGAATCCATGCCGGTGGCATTGCCCCAGTAGATGTGGTTGTCGATCAAGGCCGACAGCAGGTTATGTGCCGATGTGATGGCATGGAAGTCGCCGGTGAAGTGGAGGTTAATGTCCTCCATCGGGATCACCTGCGCATAGCCGCCACCGGCCGCGCCGCCCTTAACGCCGAAGCACGGGCCGAGCGACGGCTCGCGCAGCGCGCACATGGCTTTCTTGCCGATGAAGTTCAGCGCATCGGTGAGGCCGACCGTGGTCGTGGTCTTGCCTTCGCCAGCCGGCGTCGGCGAAATCGCCGTGACAAGAATGAGCTTGCCGTTCTTCTTGTCCTTCAGCGACTTGATGTAGTCCATCGACACCTTGGCCTTGTAATGGCCATAGGGTTCGAGATTTTCCGCTGCGATGCCGAGCTTGTCCTTGGCAACGTCGACGATGCGACGTGGCTTGGCGGCCTGTGCGATTTCAATATCTGACTTTGGTGACTGATGTTGCGAGGCGGGCATGGTGTGCGCTTCCATCCAAACAAAGATATGATGAACTCTTCGATCTCTCTTCCGTTATGTGCGGACCTGCATCCGCACATCCCGCCCGGGAGGACTTGTCGCCTCCCTTTTCGGGATGACCGGGATACAAGACATCAAGGACAAACGTCTTTGACGGCTTATGCCCGCGCCATGACAACTTTCGTGCGTCAAGTAAAGCGTGCGCCTTTTTCAATTTTCGCAGACGCAGCCCATTCTCCTGCGCCCACTTTCGGCCCATCGGCCTGCACACGCGTGACCTTGATGCGGCCATCGGCGCAGACGACGGTGAAGCTGTCAGCATCGACAACAACGACTTCACCAAGCTTTCCGGCGATGCCTTTGGGATCGCGTGCGGGCAGCGGCGTGGCGTCGAAGATCTTCAGCTTCACGCCGTTGATCGTGGCCCATGCCCCCGGCGCAGGATTGCAGCCGCGGATCAGGCGATCGATCTGCTCCCACGGCTTGCCGAAATCGATATGCGCATTGTCGGCACGGCACAGGCCTTCATAGGTCGCCTTGCTCTCGTCCTGCTTGATGCGCGGCGCGTTGCCGGCCTTCACGAGATCGACCGATTCCAGCATCGCATCGACGCCCATCGGGAACAGACGATCGAAATAGACCGTGCCGAGCGTGTCCTTCTCGCTGATCGGTGTCGTCTTCTGGATCAGGATGTCGCCGGTATCGAGACCATTGTCGGGCCAGAAGATGGAAAGTCCCGTTTCCTTCTCACCCTTGATGATCGGCCAGTTGATCGCGCTGGCACCGCGATAGAGCGGCAGCAGCGACGGATGATACTGGATCGAACCATGCGTCGGGATGTTGAGGAATTCCTCCGGCACGAACAGCGTCACGAAGGCCATGACTTGCAGGTCGGGCTTGAGCGCCTTGAACTCGTCCCACACCTCCTGCTTCTTGTAGGAGTCCGGCTGATAGACGGGAAGGTTGGCAGCCAGCGCTGCTTCCTTCAATGGATCGGCTTTCGCACCGGGCTTCTCCGGCGCGACGTAAACGGCAATCACTTCATCGCCGCGCTTCAATAGCGCTTCCAGAACGGCCTTGCCGAAAGCCTGCTGGCCGTGAACCACAATACGCATAGTCAATATCCCTCCCCTTTGTCATCCCGGCCAAGCGAGCGAAGCAAGCGCGAGCCGGGATCCGTAGCCACCACTCGTGGGTATGGGCCCCCGCCTGCACGGGGGCGACACATGATTGATTACGCGGCCTTGTCAGCTTTTTCCGGCGCCGACAGAGCGCCCGAAGCCTTGATCTCGGCGACGGTCTTCTTGTCGAAGCCCAGCACCTTGGTCAGAATCTCATCCGTGTGTTCGCCGAGCAGCGGCGAACGCTTCACCTCGGAGATCGAGTCCGACAGCTTGATCGGATTGCCGACGGTCAGATACGTGCCGCGTACCGGATGCTCGACTTCGACCACCGTGCCGGTCTTCCGCAGTGACTCGTCCTCGGCGATTTCCTTCATCGACAGGATCGGACCGCAGGGGATGTCGAACTCGTTGAGGATATCCATGGCCTCGAACTTGGTCTTGGTCATGGTCCACGCCTCGATGCGTTCGAAGATCTGATTGAGCTTCGGCAGACGCGCCTTCGGCGATGAATATTCAGGATCGGTCTTCCAGGTAGGCTCACCAATCACATCACAGATCGCGCCCCAGACCGGCGCCTGGGTGATGAAATAGATGTAGGCGTTGGGATCCTGCTCCCAGCCCTTGCACTTGAGGATACGGCCCGGCTGACCGCCGCCCGAGTCGTTGCCCGCGCGCGGCGTCGCGTCGCCGAACGGCACGCCTTCGCCGTACTGGCTGTATTCAGTGAGCGGACCGGCCGCGAGACGCTGCTGATCGCGCAGCTTCACGCGGCAAAGATTGAGCACACCGTCCTGCATGGCGGCGAGCACCTTCTGGCCACGGCCAGTACGGTTACGCTGATAGAGCGCCGCGACGATGCCGAGCGCGAGATGCAGACCCGTGCCGGAATCGCCGATCTGGGCGCCGGTGACGAGCGGAATGCCATCGCGGAAGCCTGTGGTCGAGGCCGCGCCGCCGGTGCATTGCGCAACGTTCTCATAAACCTTGCAGTCTTCGTATTTGCCGGGACCGAAGCCCTTCACCGACGCGACGATCATGCGCGGATTGAGCTTGTGGATGTGCTCCCAAGTGAGGCCCATGCGATCGAGCGCGCCCGGCGCGAAATTCTCGACCAGCACGTCGCAGGTCTTGATCAGCTCATCCAGCACGCGCCGGCCCTGCGGATGCTTTGAGTCGATCGTGATCGAGCGCTTGTTGTGGTTCAGCATCGTGAAATAGAGCGAGTCCGCCCCCTTCACATCGACGAGCTGGCCGCGAGTGATGTCGCCTACGCCCGGACGCTCGACCTTGATCACGTCCGCACCGAACCAGGCGAGGAGCTGCGTGCAGGTCGGACCGGACTGGACGTGCGTGAAATCGAGAATGCGAACGCCGGTGAGCGCCTTGCCGTCCTGACCGAACGGCTTCTTCGATGGCCGCGGTGTCGCCGACTTCGATGACTTGCTGACAGCCTTGCTCGTCTTGCTGGCCGTCTTCAGCGTGACGACCTTGGCGGAAGACCGTTTGGCGGCAGCTTTCTTCGACGCGGGCTTGGCACGCGATTTGGCGACGCTTTTCTTCGCCGGCTTCCGCGCCTTGGATTTCTTCGCGACCTTCTTCTTGGCCATCACTTCTCTCCTGAAACTCGATATCGCCCAGAGCACACCGCGAACGCTGTGCCGGTTATTTCTTCTTCAGCGCGCTCTGCGGATTGAGATTGCCGATGCGGCCGCTTTCGCTGCCGGCAGCCGGATCGATCACCGCGTTGATGAGGGTTGGCTTGCCCGAATCCATCGCTTCGTTCACGGCGCGCTTCAGCTCGTCGGGCGACGTCGCGTTGACACCGACACCGCCGAAAGCCTCGATCATCTTGTCGTAGCGGGCCCCCCTCACGAACACCGTCGTTGCCGGATCCGAGCCGGCGGTGTTGGTGTCGGTGCCGCGATAAATACCGTCATTGTTGAAGATGACGACACAGACCGGCAGGTTGTAGCGACAGATGGTCTCGATCTCCATGCCGGAGAAACCGAAGGCGCTATCGCCCTCCACCGCAAGCACCGGCTTGCCGGTTTCGACGGCGGCAGCGATCGCATAGCCCATACCGATGCCCATGATGCCCCAGGTCCCGACATCGATGCGCTTGCGCGGCTGATACATGTCGATGATGCCGCGGGCGAGATCGAGCGTGTTGGCGCCTTCGTTGACCAAGATCGCGTCCGGTCGCTCCTTGATGATGGTACGCAGAACACCCAACGCGCCGTGGTAATCCATCGGCGAATTGTTGTTCATCAGCTTCGGCGCCATCTTGGCGATGTTCTCATCGCGCTTCTTGGTGACGGTGCTGACCCAGTCGGCCGGCGGCGCGGGCCAGTTGGCGCCCATACCCGCTAGGAGCGCCGACACGCAGGATCCGACATCGCCGACCACCGGCGCCACGATCTCGACATTCGAGTCCATCTCCTTCGGCTCGATATCGATCTGGATGAACTTCTTGGGTACATCGCCCCAGGCCTTGCCCTTGCCATGCGAGAGCAGCCAGTTCAGGCGTGCGCCGATCAGCATCACGACGTCGGAGTCTTTCAGCACCGTCGAGCGCGCCGCGCCCGCACATTGCGGATGCGTATCGGGCAGAAGGCCCTTGGCCATGCTCATCGGCAAGAACGGAATGCCGCTCTTCTCGACGAGTGTGCGGACCGCGTCATCGGCCTGCGCATAAGCCGCGCCCTTGCCGAGAATGATGAGCGGCTTTTTCGCGCCTTTAAGCACATCGAGCGCGCGCTTGATCGCATCGGGTGCCGGGATCTGGGCCGGCGCGGCGTCGATCACCTTCACCAGCGACTTCTTGCCGGCTTCGGCATTCATCACCTGGCCGAACAGCTTGGCCGGCAGATCGAGATAGACACCACCGGGACGCCCCGACACCGCCGAGCGGATGGCGCGGGCAAGACCGATGCCGATATCCTGCGCGTGCAGCACGCGATAAGCCGCCTTGCAGAGCGGCTTGGCGATCGCAAGCTGATCCATTTCTTCGTAGTCGCCCTGCTGCAGGTCGACGATCTCACGCTCGGACGAGCCCGAGATGAGGATCATCGGGAAGCAGTTGGTCGTCGCATGTGCGAGCGCGGTGAGACCGTTGAGGAAGCCGGGTGCAGACACCGTGAGGCAGACGCCGGGTTTCTTGGTGAGGAAGCCGGCGATCGAGGCGGCATAACCGGCATTCTGTTCGTGCCGGAACGATAGCACGCGGATGCCAGCGGCCTGCGCCATGCGGCCGAAATCGGTGATCGGAATGCCCGGCACACCATAGATCGTGTCGAGACCGTTCAGCTTCAGCGCGTCGATGATGAGGTTGAAACCGTCGGTCAGATCCTGCTGCTCTGCGGCAGCATTTGCATCAATGCTTTGTACCACTGCGGACATTCCGCTTTTCTCCCTTAGATCACGTTTATGACTTTGGATCGAATGGATCCAAAGTCATAAACGTGATCGATGCTTATACATTGGAGCATGATGTCGTCCGAAAACCGCTTCACACTTTTCGGCATCATGCTCCAACCTCAATCCAGATAGTCGGCGTATTTGGCGACATGGTCGGCAAGGCCGAGCGCATGATCGCGCACCAGCGTTTCGGCGCGCTGCGTGTCGCGCGCCTCCAGCGCCTCGATGATGTTCATGTGATCACGGATCGATTTATCGGCGCGATCTTGCTCGACGATGGTCTTGCGGCGGATCATCCGCATATGCGTGAACAGGTTCTCGGCGAGATCGATCAAGACGCCATTGCCGCTCATGCGGATGATGGTCTGGTGAAACTCGATATTCACCTCTGAATATTCGTCGAGATGGGCACGCAACTGCCCGTCCTCGAAGGTCGCGAACATCTGGCGGAGCGAGGCGATCTCGGCTTCACCCGCCGCTTTCTCAGTGATCAGGCGTGCGGCCATGCTTTCCAGCGCCGCCCAGGCAGTGATCAGCTCGATCACCTCCTTCTTGGTCTTGCGCACGACATAGACGCCGCGGCGCGGCACCGAGCGCACGAAGCCCTCGCGCTCGAGCTGGGCCATTGCCTCGCGCACCGGGGTCCGGCTGATACCGAAGTCCTGCGCCAGCTGGCGTTCGTCCAGCCGGATATCGGCGCGGCTGCGATAGATATCCATCGAGACGATGACATTCTTCAGCGCCGCATAGGCCTTGTTCTTGAAGCTGAACGACGTATCGATCGGCTCGATCGCGAGCCGCAGCGCATCGCCCTCCAGCCCGCGCGGCCGGGATGCCCCTAGAACTTTGGTCGTATCCGAACTCATCCTGTCGCTACCGCTCCCGGTCTGGAATACAATATTCCAGACCGTATCTTCATGCAATGCCGCTTCTGACTTTCAGCACAGGGCCGGGGCCCGGCCGCAACCGGGCCCCCGCCGATTTAGAGCGCCGGCCGCGCCCGCAGCCGGGTGTAACCCTCCTGGATCACCGACCAGAACAGCGCGATCAGGCCAAGGACCATGATCGAGGAGACCAGGCCGTTGGAGAAGAACACGCCGAGATGGCCCTGTGAGGCGAGCAGCGACTGACGGAAGGCCTCCTCCGCCATCTTGCCCAGGACCAGCGCAAGCACGAGCGGCGCCAGCGGGTAGTCACACTTCTTCAGCACGTAGCCGATGACGCCGAAGACCATCATCATGATCACGTCGAAGCTGTTGTTGTTCACGGTGTAGGCACCGATCGCACACAGCACGAGGATGATCGGGGCAATGATGCTGAACGGAATGCGCAGGATCGCCGCCAGCACCGGCACGCAAGTCAGCACGATGATGAGGCCGACGAGATTGCCGAGATACATCGAGGCGATCAGGCCCCAGACG
>JAEXXW010000596.1 GCA_023405565.1 Pseudomonadota bacterium | reverse complement strand
ACTGGCCGAAGATCGCTCATCGACATTGCAGGAATTGATCGACGAGGCAGTGCGCGACGTGCTTCAGAAGCATGGCAAGTTCACGGATCTCCGCGCCGCCCTGACGCAGAGCCGCGACAACGGGAAGCCCGCGGCTCGTCCGCATGTCAGTGACCGACGACGGCGCAACCGGCGTTAGAGCATGTTCGAGTGAGGGCCTGTCGATTCGCGCGACGATAACCCGTCAGAATGAAAATACGCCTTCAGGCCGCATAGCGCGAATTGTCACAGTCGGAAGGCTCTGTCCCGGGCGCGGGATCATGCGTGCCATCCCAAACATCGTCGAACGTGACGACGTGATCGTTGGTGTTGCTGTATGCGACATGACCGTCGCGGACAGTGTCGAATTCGGGAAAGACTTCATCCCAGGTGCCGGAATCAACGGCGGCATGATCAGATCCACCATAGGCGGCATGATCATAACCTGCGCCGCCATTTTCGGCTGTCACATATTCGGACGCGAGATCATCAACGGCATCAACGCCGAAATCACCAGCGGCCGTTTCATCCGCGTAGTAGCGGGGCGCATCATAGGCCGTTTCGTCATAATGACCGGCCCCCGCATAGTGAGCGGATTCGTTGTAATGAGCCGCTTCGTATCTTTCGCTCTCGTAAGCGGCGCTACCGTCATCCGTGGTGTCATATGCGGCGGTCTCGTCCGGCCATTCGGCATGGTCCTGGCGCGCTGCGTTCTCCGCCATCATGCCGTCGACGATATCCTCGCAGAACACACGCGCTTCCTCGCGCGCGGCTTCGGTGGCGAAACGGCGGAGCAGCATCATCAGCGGCTCGATATCCTGGCTGTCGAGACCCGCGCAGCGCGTCAGAACACGCTCGACCATGCGTCGCTTGAGACGGGACGTGCCGGCCTGGTCGCCGAGGAACCCATCTTCCTGCAGCGTCGCAATCGCTTCGCGGAAGGCCGGATAGGCGGAGGCCGGCAATCCGGCCTTGTTGTAGAGCGCCCGCAAACCTGCTGCGCCCCGGTCATGGATCAGCGCCGACACGCGCAACCGCGACAGACCGGACAAATCGGCCAGCGCCTCCTCGAACATTGCCATGTTGCCCGACAGCAGCGCCCGCAGGATCAGCCCGGCGGTGAGTTGTCCGCTCTCGCGCAGATGACGGATCAGCGGCGGCACCTCGTCTTTCGACGTTGAGGATGCAAGCGTGACAGTCGCTTTCTCGCAGGCTTCGCGGGCGATACGATGCGCCCGCTCCTCAAGCAGCCACTCACGTGCCACGACGAACTCGGCCAGGGTCTTCGACAGTTTCGCGACCAAGGCCTGACGGACAGACAGGGGAAGGTTTTCGCGCGCCAGCAATTCCTCACGGATGGGCGCAAGATGACCGAAACGATCGACGATCCGATCGATCGAGAATGGCGCGATATCGGCGCCCGGATTCTCCAGAAGCTCGAGACAGGCTTCCGCCGTGCCGACTTCGGCGATGGCCGCGGCAACCGAACGCGGAAGATTGGCGCGCCGCGCAATTGCGGACTGGGCGATCGGTCCGTGCGTCGCCACGGCATCGACCAGTTCGGCGTCGAGCAAGAGCGGTGAGCGCTCGAGAATGACGGAGGAGATTTCCGGCTGATCGCCGGCCAGCACATGAATGACCGACGGCGGTGCATATTCGCTGGCCGCTAGCACATCGGCCATCGCCGCGCGCACGAGCGGCGATGGATCGTCGAGCAGCATCGTCATCGCGCCTTCGGCGGCGGCGAGATCGTCATTCGACAAATCGGAATAGAGATAGGCTCTGGCCAGGGCAGCGGTTGCTTCAGCCCGTTCGCCGGCGGGGGCATTCCGCAACCAAAAGAGGAACTGTCGAACAATCATGTCTGGCTCAACACTACTAGTCGACGACACACCCCGCCGAGCAGGGAGGAGCCTAGCACCACCCCCTTAATAAAGGGTTCACCATAAATCTTTGCGATTATTGCCGGCTTGTTAACCGCGCACGCCGTGCGTGAACAGCGAACGCACGTCTGGCGCTGAATCCTGGAACAGGCCGAGCGCGCCGTTATTGGGTGCGCTGCGCGTCTCCGCGGTCTGCGCGACAGTCTGCGGCTGGTATTGCTGCTGGGGCGGATATGGTGACTGCGCCTGATAGCGCGGCTGCACGGGATATTGTGGCTGCGCCTGAACTTGCGGCCGTGTCTGCCCCTGAAGTTCAAGCGCCATCTGGCGCGCCATTTCCTGCTGGCTGGTCCGGCCCGCGTTCGCCTGCCCTTGATTGGTCCACAGATTGGCGACCGTGTTCGACACCGCCTCTCGCCGTTGCGTGACGCGATACGGATTGTGGAACATCGATTCGCCGGGCAGAGACTTCTGGGCAGACGTAGCCTGCGTGACATACTGCGCCATCGCCTGCGGATCGTTCCGCAGGGCTGGAATGCGCGATGCCATTTCCGCGACCTGGTAAGCCCGCGCGGCGCCTGGCGCCTCTGGCGTGAATGACGTTGACGCCGTCGACTGCGGCGCACTCATCGCCTCCGCCGTCTCGACGCCTGGCGTGCGGGCGCGCGCCATCTCGTAGCGGTTGGTCAGGTTGCGGGCGACTTCGGCGAAGCTGCGGGCGCGTCCGCTCTGATCATAGAAGATCGAACGGTTCGCGCGGGCGGCGACCGGAAATGCCTCGGCCGCCTTGCCGGACGGATTGGATTCCGCCATGCCGATCAGACGCGAGGCGCCATTCGCACCCATGAAATGCGCAACATAAAGTTCGCCGTCGGTCGGCGCGCGGCCGAGATTGTTGCTGAGCTGCTTGGCGTTGCTATTGGTGAAGACGCCGGCCATCAGCGAATTGGCGACCGGGTCCTGCCGCAGCGCCATGATCTCGCCGCGCATCGACGGGTCGCTGATGACGTATTGGCCCTCATCCGTGCGGGTGATCGCATTGGCGTAGCGGTCATAACCGAGAAAGGGCCCTGCCTCTTTCAGCGTACCGAGCCAGGTGCGGTCGATGTACTGGAACAGGCCGCCGGCAGAGGATGTTTTGGCCGCGGCATTGGGATTGAGGTTGGATT
>JAEXXW010000312.1 GCA_023405565.1 Pseudomonadota bacterium | reverse complement strand
GCCTTCATAAATGCGACGACGGCGGCTCATCGGAATATACCGTGGTTTGTGGAAGTCCATGAATGCCGGGGTTCCTTGTGGTGTTTTTAAGACCGCGGCGGAGGCGGCTGGCGCGACTATCGAGACGCTACGCGGGTCGTCCGGCCCATCCGGGCAACCTAGCCGATCAGGGTGCGAAGCACAAATCAGATAGGTTCGAGCATCCACCACCGCAACATGAATATTTCCTCCACCGTGCGGGTGCCTTGACGGCCGTCTGTGCCTATGCCAGCGGGACCGGCCCGGACGATCCGTCGCGTTCGAGATGTCATCGGGCTATGCTAGTTCCCCCGCTGCGAGAAATCGGTCGTGACACGCTTTTTCGACGGGCCGGAATCATCAAAGGACCCTACGGGAAAGCGGCACGGGCTTACCCCGGGATGCATTACTGGCATATGACGTTGAACCGGAGCCTGAATGGCAGAATGCCGACCTGCCATACGTCCCAATACCCTCGTGAATCACAATTGCATCGGATGGCGTTGATCTTCAGGCAGCGCCATTTTATGTCCCGAACATCACCGACCAGTGAGGACTCATGACAACGTTCGACAAGCGCGAAGAAGGCTTCGAAAAGAAATTCGCGCATGATGAGGAGTTGCGTTTCAAGGCCAATGCGCGTCGCAACAAGCTGCTCGGCCTGTGGGCGGCCGGCATCCTCGGCAAGACCGGTGCCGACGCGGACGCCTATGCCAAGGAAGTGGTCGTGGCCGATTTCGAAGAGGCCGGCCATGATGACGTTCTGCGCAAGGTCGCTGGCGATCTCGCCGCCAAGGGCGTCACCGAACAGCAGGTCAGCGAGATGATGGCTGAACTGCTCGGCGAAGCCGTGAAGCAGATCCAGGCCGGCGCCTGATCGCGCGACGGACAAAGCTCGCCGCACATTGCGGCGAGCTTTTCAGTATTGCCATCATTCGAGGCTCAGCAGAGAGCGCAGACCGTGACAGCCTATTCGAAATTCTCG
This sequence comes from Pseudomonadota bacterium, assembly GCA_023405565.1. Classification (GTDB taxonomy): domain Bacteria; phylum Pseudomonadota; class Alphaproteobacteria; order Rhizobiales; family Xanthobacteraceae; genus Pseudorhodoplanes. The sequence goes on along the minus strand of JAEXXW010000312.1, from coordinate 3,036 downwards.
CTCGCCCGCCGCCTGCGCGCGGGGGAAGTCGTCTATTCGGCATGGTGCGGACTGCCATACCCAAATGTCGTCGAAACGATTGCGCGCGAGGGCTTCACCGCCGTTGCGCTCGATCAGCAGCATGGCCTGTGGGACACCGCCTCCACCATGCAGTCGATCGGCGCCATTCACCTGGCCGGCTCGGCGCCGCTGGTGCGTGTGCCGCTCGGGCAATATGCGATGGTCAGCCGCGCGCTCGATTTCGGCGCCGAAGGCGTCATCGCACCGATGATCAATTCGGCGGAGGATGCGCGCGCCTTCGCTGCGACCGCCAAATATCCGCCGATCGGCGAACGCAGCCTTGGCGCGCATCGCGCCGCGGCGCTGGCCGGCTTCCCCGATCAGCGGCCCTATCTCGCCATCGCCAATCAGGAAACACTGGCTTTTGCGATGATCGAAACGCGGGCCGCGCTCGACAATGTTGAGGCCATCGTCAATACACCGGGCATCGACGGGTTATTCATCGGTCCGTCCGACCTCTCCTACAGTCTGACCAATGGTGCGGTGCTGGACGCCCATTCGGACGAGGTCGAGAAAGGTCTCGAGATCGTGCTGACCGCCTGCAAGAATGCCGGCAAGATTCCCGGCCTCTACTGCATCGATGCCGCCCGCGCGGCAGCAAAAGCCAAAGCCGGCTTCCGCTTTCTCACTGTGGGCAGTGACCTCGCCTTCCTGCGTGCTGGCACCGCCGCGCAGTTGAAGGGCCTCGCGTAATTATCTGTCGTCCGGGTTCGTGCTCTCGGTATGTCCCGGAACGACAGAGAGAATATGCGTGAGCACGGCATCGATATCCGCCGTGACATCGTCGGCCTTCACATCGACGATCCGATAATCCCGCTCGCGCATCCAGGCGAGTTTCTGGCGCCGCGCATCGGCGCTTGGCGTGTCTTCGCTGTCCGGCACGACATCGATCACCAATCGCAATGGAAACGAGACAAAATCGGCGATATGCGGACCGATCGGCGTCTGTCGCTTGAAACCGAGCGCAGAGAATCTGCGGTCGCCGGTGATGGCCGACCACAAAGCACGCTCGGCATCAGTCGGATTGCGGCGGAGCAACCGCGCGAGACCACGTACGGGCGAATCTGCGCGCGCAATCTCCGCCTTGCCATGCTGGGCCAGAAGATTGCGCAGCATGTCTGCTTCCGGTCCGTCGAGCAGCCCGCCACGTGCCGGGCCCTTGCGTCCCTCGACCAGCGCCATGATGACGCCGTGCAATGTACGGATGTCCTGCTGCGTCGGCTGCATGCGCGTGAAGATGTTGCGCATGTTGACTGTCATGGTGCCGCGTTTCTCGTGCGGGCGGAAATATTCGATCCGCTCCAGTTCGCATTCAAGATCGTTGAAGAAGGCGTGTAATTGCTCCTTCGGTGCCGGCGGCGATTTCTCCGACGCGGCAAATGGGAGCGCCCCCTCACTTTGCAGCTTGAACCATTCATAACCGACGATCACCACCGCCTGTCCGAGATTGAGCGAGGCAAAGGCCGGATTCACCGGCAGTGTCAGGATCGCATCGGCGAGGCCCACTTCGTCATTCTCAAGGCCGTTACGCTCACGACCGAACACCAGCGCCACATTCTGCCCTTCGGCGATCCGCGGCGCTGCGATGCGCGCGGCCTCCTCCGCTCCGACCACCGGCTTTGCCTGATCATGCGTGCGTGCCGTCGATGCCAGGACGAAGTGACAATCGGCAATGGCCTCGGACAGCGTCTCGAACAATTCCGCTTCGTCCAGAATGCGGTCCGCGCCGGACGCCATCACCCGCGCCCGCTCGTTCGGCCAGCCCTGTTGCGGCTTGACCAGCCGCAGGCGCGACAACCCGAAATTGGCCATCGCCCGCGCCACCGATCCGATATTTTCGCCAAGCTGGGATTCGACCAGCACCACCACCGGCGCCGGTGTCACCACCCAGTTCTTGGTCTTGTCCGTTCCCGCTCCGGGCATGTCCTTGTCTCCGGAGGCAGCTATAGCGGCGTAACCAACAGCGCGAAAGACACCGCTGGCGTCAACAGATGAGAACACGCGAAGATGCAGCCGGGGAACGCCGATCAGCTGAAGGTCACACGAAACCGTGCAACCTGCCCGGTTGTGGCAGCCTCAAAATCCGGCTAACAGGTTCCGCTTCCTGAAATTGCCAGCTCTGGTGCAAGTTCTGCCCGATGTCCCGGTTCATTCTTGGCGTTCATTCCGGCTCGCATGATGCGGCCGCAGTCCTCTTTGACGGCTACGAGCTGAAGGCGGCCGTGTCGCTGGAGCGGCTGACGCGCAAGAAGGGCGACGGCAGCACGCACCCTGATCTGGCCATCGACGAAGTGCTGTCGATCGCAGGTGCCGCCCGCAAGGATGTGGATGTCGTGTGCTACAGCCGCTCGCTGTTGCCGACGAAGTATTTCCGTCACATCGCCGGCTTCGAATGGCTGAAGGAACAATATCGGACACATCTCGCGCGCAAGCCGCGGCGCCAGTTGATGCCGGAATTATTCCGCCACAACACAGCCGATACCGATGCATTTTTCGATGTCGCCGCCCTGCAGCGTGACAGCGGCTTTCGGTCCGATGCGAAGGCCTTCTTCTACAATCATCACGAGGCACATGCACTGCCGGCGCTCTTTTACAGCCCGGACTGGACCAACGCCCTGATCGTCACGGCCGATGGCGGAGGCGACAACACGCATTACAGCCATCGTCATTTCACAAACGGCGCGCTCCATACGATCTATGGTGGTGAAGAGAGGATCCTCACGCCCGCGGTCGAGGACAGCCTCGGCAAAATGTATGGCGCGGCGACCAAGGCCCTTGGCTTTCGCCGCGTGCGCCACGAAGGCAAGCTCACCGGCATGGCGGCCATGGGCAAGCCGCTGCGCGCCGCCGAGCTCGATGCGAAATTCTCGGTCGACGAGACCGGCCGCATCCACTCCACCCTGCGCAGCGACCGGGAGATCAATGCCTTCATGCAGACGCTGGCGAAGGGCCTGAGCAAAGAGGATTATTCAGCGA
>JAEXXW010000286.1 GCA_023405565.1 Pseudomonadota bacterium | reverse complement strand
TACCGGAACGTCACGGTTCTATCCGGTAAAACCTTGCCTCGGTTCTCCGGCAGAATCGTGAAGCTATTCTTTCAATATCGGCAGGAGACCGCTCACGGTCTTCTCGAGATGCTTGCGCGTGATGGTCGCTGCTTTTTTTCCGTCACCGGCTCGCATGGCCTCGAGGAGAGGCGCAAACTCACGCTTGGTAAAGGGACGTTGTGCGCCGCCAACCAGCAGGCGCACATAAGGCTCTGCACGAAGCGTAATACTGCGGATCATCTCCACCAGCAGACGCTTGCCCGATGCGGAATAAAAGGTCTGCCGGAATCTGTCGTTCAACTCGATGAGCTTGCTGGCGCCGACGGCAGTGCTCATTTCGTTGACGATGTCCTCAACCGCCTGCAGGGTTTCTGGCGTCATGCGCTCAGTCGCTTCCTGCGCGGCACGTGTCTCGAGCAGGATCCTGATGTCATAGATTTCCAGAAGTTCGTCGGCTGTCGGCTTGTAAACCACCGCTCCTCTATGCGGATGGTTCACCACAAGGCCTTCCGCCTCCAGCGTGATGATCGCTTCGCGCAGAGGCGTGCGCGACACACTTAAGTACGCCGAAAGCTCATCCTGACGCAGGGCCTCGCCGGCGCCCAGCCGGCCGGTCAGGATCAGTTCCCGCAGTCGTTCGGTTGTGGCTCCGGAGACTGTTTGCCGCTTGGCAATCTTCAGTTTGTGGCGTTCTGACATCGATTTTGCTCAGTCTGAATGTCGCAGATTCGCCCCGTATTGTCAGACGAGTTCGACCCGCTCCCGGCTGGCCATGGCGAGAACGCGTCCTTTCAGCGCCATGCCCTCGAAGGGAGCGCGATCAGGCGTCTGGCCGGGCCAGTTTCCGACAACCTCTTCGTGATCGGGGGCGACCAGCAAGATTTCGTCGGGCGGCGATGTGCCAAAAATAGCCGCAGGAGCCTGTGTCGCTTTATCAAGCATGGCGGACAGCGGCCACCCGAATATCTCGCACAATGTCAGTAGCGCGGACAGGAATTGCTGCTGTGTCTGCAGGCCAGGCGTGACCGGAGGTCCAAGGTAGAACGGCGCATTGTGATCGCTTGCGATCATGTCGATTTCATCAAGGAAGATATCGGCAAGCGAACGCCCGGCCTCGATCGGCGATAGGGGAGGCAGAACCGTGAGCGACGCGCGTTTGTGGTCCTCGATTGGTAGCAGGAAGTGCGGGCTTGTTTGAATGGTGGCGTTCGTCGCCTTGCGCATGGTCGCCACCATCGCCGCGGACGTGGCATGACGCAGATGCAAGGGCTGGTTCCCCGCGCGCTCTACGACCTGCGCGAGACCATCGTCGTCTGCATTCCACACCATCGGTGTGATCCCGGCTTCCCATAAGGCATCGAGATTGCGATGCAGATTTGGGTCAGTCGAATAGAGTTTGCAGAGTCTGGGGAAATGCTCTGTCAGAACGGTTACATTCTCGCGCAGCCAGACCGGGAATTCCGCACTCTCGGCATTTGGCGAAACGGACAAGAGCGGAATGAATTTCGGCAGTTGATGTCGCTTGAGATCCTGCGCCAGCGCCACGAGATCCATCGTGCGGGCGAGCTGCCAGCGGACAGCCACATTCATCCGGGAAATGCCACCAGCCAAGGCGCGCATGATATCGCTCTGGCGCACGCCGAATTCGAGATGTGGCATATGCGCGTCGGCGTCATAAAGAGCGGGCAACATCCAGAGCTTGCTGCCATCGATGTCCCGCCCCTGTTTTTCAGGATAAGCGGGCGCCAGCGTGAAGCCGCCTTCGACTTGCCAACGGATCGATCGGCGTTCGCCAATCAGCGGGTCCCAGACGTTATGGAATGTCGTCAGCAAAGGAAGATGGTCTTCAAGCGAGGGTTCGTCGTCGGGCCGTAACTTGCAAGGCTTTGACTCTCAAAGCAATATATTTTATCCAATTATTTATCCAAAGGAGGCTGGGTGGATTTCGAGACGTTGTTGAGAAAAGTCGATGTCTTGGAATCGCAGGATGCGATCCGACGCCTCAAGGCGCGATACATGCAGGCCTGTGACGACCGGCTCGGCCGTGCTGTCGCCGATCTGTTCTGGCCGGACGGCATCTGGGAAGCCGCAGGTCCGAACACCGCTGGTCAAGTGGTTGGCCGGGACGCGATCGCCGATATGTTCGAGGCAAGCCCGCGCCGCCTGACTTTCACCACGCATTATCTGACGAATGAAGCGATCGAGGTGGACGGAGACCGTGCAACAGGACGATGGAAGCTGCTCGAGCCCTGCACGTTCAAGGACAGGCTGGCGCTCTGGATGGGTGGTCAGTACGTCGATGTGTTCGAGCGTCGCGATGGAGAATGGAAGTTTGCGCACCTCAAGCTTCACATAGAATTTCGGACGCCTTTCGAGGCTGGTTGGGTGAAGGAGCGCTTTGCCGACCTGAGCAACGACAATGCCAGGTGAAACGGCAGCTGGTCGCGCTTCCGCTCCCCTCGTGATCCGGGCGGTCGATCATGTCTCATACACCGTTCCGGACTTGCCTCAGGCGGTCGATTTCTTCGTGAATGTGCTGGGCGCTCGCGTGCAATATGAGCGCTCGGGCAAACTCGACGCCGGCACGGCGGAATGCTTTGACGTTGATGCTGGCGCATCGTTCCGGCTCGCCAAGCTCGAACTCGCGGGCGCGCCGCTGGAATTGTTCGAATACCGCAACACCGGACGGTCTGGTGCGCCGGCAGCCAACGCGACCTGCGGCGGCGGTCATATTGGCCTGCTGGTGGACGACTTCGACGCGGCAATGGAGCGTCTGCGCGAAGTTCCTGGAGTCCGGCTTTTGGGGCAAGCCTCTATTCTATCGGAGGACCACCCACTCGCGGGCCGTCGTTGGATCTATTTTCAGACCCCGTGGGGCCTTCAACTTGAACTGGTTTCCCCCGTCCCGTGAGGGTCTCGCCAGGCCGAGGCAGGGATGTGAAG
>JAEXXW010000594.1 GCA_023405565.1 Pseudomonadota bacterium | reverse complement strand
GTCACGACTGGCACTACGACACCGAGCCGGAGACCCATGCCGGCAACCGCAAGATGGAAGTTGCGCGCGGCAAGGTGATCGGCGGTTCGTCATCGACGAATGCGATGGCCTATGTGCGCGGCAATCGCGGCGATTTCGACCGCTGGGCGAATAACGGTGCACGCGGCTGGTCGTATAAGGACGTGCTGCCTTACTTCAGGAAGCAGGAAAGCTGGGAAGGCGGCGAGAGCGAGTATCGCGGCGGCAATGGTCCGCTGACGACGCGCCGGTCGCGCTATGCCGATCCGCTGGTCGACGCCTATATCGAGGCGGCAGGGCAGGCGGGGCATCCCTTTAATCAGGATTATAACGGCGCCGAGCAATACGGCATTGCGCGGATGCAGGCGACCATCCGCAATGGCCGGCGCTGCAGCACGGCCGTGGCCTATCTTCGTCCGGCGCTGTCGCGCAGCAACCTGTCCGTCGAGGTCAACGCGCAATCGACGCGCATTGTCTTTGAAAGCAATCGCGCTGTCGGTGTCGAATACCGGCAGAACGGCGAAATGAAAATTGCGCGGGCCGCGAAGGAAGTGTTGCTCTGCGGCGGCACGATCAACTCGCCACAACTGCTGATGCTGTCGGGTGTCGGTGCACCGGAGGAACTGGCCGCGCACAATATCCCGGTGACGGTCGCACTGCCGGGCGTTGGCAAGAACATGCAGGATCACGTTGCGGCCCTGATCGTTTATGGTCGCAATGGCGGTGGTCCGGTTCAGAAGAACCTGCGTCTCGACCGGCTGGCCTTGCAGCTTGCGCAGGGTGCGCTGTTTGGCACCGGCTTCACCACGGACCTGCCGGGCGGCATCATCGCGTTTCTCAACACGCAATATGCGAATGCGCTGCCGGATGCGCAGTTGTTGTTCATTGCTGGCCCGCTTGGCGCGGCGCCTTACATGCCGCCCTTCAAGTCGGCCTTCGAGGATACCTTTGCGACGCGCATCGTGGTGCTGCGGCCGGACAGCCGCGGCACGATCTCGCTCGCATCCGCCGATCCGCTCGCGCATCCGCATATCCGGCATAACCTGTTGTCCGCCGGCACTGACTGGAACGTCCTGAAGGCGGCTGTGGCGCTGTTCGGCGATATCGCCAACCAGCCGGCGCTCAAGCCTTTCATCGCGCGGCAGATTGCGCCCGGTCCGGGCGTCAAGACCGATGCGGATTTCGAGACCTTCATCCGCAATACGGTGGTGACGACGCATCATCCCTGCGGCACCTGCAAGATGGGCGCGGATGACGATGAGACGGCCGTGGTCGATTCAAACCTGCGTGTGCGCGGCGCGGAAAATTTGCGGGTCATCGATGCTTCGGTGTTCCCGGACATCATCGGCGCCAACATCAATGCGGCGACCATCATGATCGCCGAGCGGGCGGCCGACCTGATCCGGGGGCGGATTTAGTTTGTCATTCCCGGGTCGCCGGCTTGTGTCGGCGTCCCGGGAGGACCGGATTCGCTCAAAAATACCGCTTGCTTGACCCCCGACCTTTCGTCATTATCTGTCTTTGAAGCCACTCGCCCGGTTTGCCGGAGAGGGCTTTTTGCTTTTGTGGGGCAAGGTCATGTCCACCAACAGAGACGGTCATATCCGTCTGACGTCACACCCGGGTCATCGTACACCGGGACGTTTCCCGATCCGCTGGGGCGCGCCGAGCGCGCGCGAACGCGGGCCAGTCATAGGCACAGTCAACGCCGGTCCGGACCGCAACGCCATTGGCGCGCATGGCGGTTCCTATGCGCTTTACCGCGCGCTGGCCGTCTCCTCGGGCGCACTCAGCCCGATGGCACGGCCGGACCTGCATGATACCTCGCCGGTGGTCGATATCGGTCCGTTCCCGCAATGGGGCGAACCCAAGTCCATCGTGTCGCTGGACCCCTGGGGTCATCGCGTCGCCGAGGATTTCAAGACCGAGATCGCTGAGGGTATCGATATCCGCCCGACCATTGCCATCACCAAGGCGCGCCTGACGATCCCGGAATTCGACACCGTGGTCGGCAAGGGGCTGCTCAAGATCGATGGCGAAATCGTCCATGAATCCGGCGACGTCGCCGTCACCAAGGCTGCGGTCGATCCGGTCTGGTATCTGCCGGGCATCGCCGAACGCTTCAATGTCAGCGAGGACAAGCTGCGCCGGACGCTGTTCGAGCAGACTGGCGGCATGTATCCGGAACTGGTGACGCGTCCCGATATCTCGGTGTTCCTGCCGCCGATCGGTGGCATCACGCTCTATATCTTCGGCGATCCGGCCTATCTCGGTAATCCGAAGAAGACGCTGGCCTGCCGCGTGCACGACGAGTGCAACGGCTCCGACGTGTTCGGCTCCGACATCTGCACCTGCCGGCCGTATCTCGTGCACGGTATCGCCGAATGTATTCGCGAGGCACAGAATGGCGGTGCGGGTCTCATCGTCTATAACCGCAAGGAAGGCCGTGCGCTCGGCGAGGTGACGAAGTTCCTCGTCTATAATGCGCGCAAGCGCCAGCCGGGCGGCGATCAGGCGGCGACCTATTTCGAACGCACCGAATGCGTGGCCGGCGTGCAGGATGCGCGCTTCCAGCAATTGATGCCGGATGTG
>JAEXXW010000187.1 GCA_023405565.1 Pseudomonadota bacterium | reverse complement strand
TCGCTGACCTTTCCGTTCTTCAAGGACCTGATCGTCGATCTCGGCTGGTTCTTCATCGTATTCGGCGCCTTCATCATCGTTGGCGCGGGCAATGCGGTGAATCTCACCGATGGCCTTGATGGTCTTGCCATCGTGCCGGTGATGATCGCCGCGCTCAGCTTCGGCCTGATCGCCTATCTCGCCGGCAATGCGCTGTTCGCCGATTATCTGCAGATCCATTATGTCGCCGGCACTGGCGAGCTTGCGGTGCTGTGCGGCGCGGTGGTCGGCGCGGGGCTTGGCTTTCTCTGGTTCAACGCGCCGCCCGCTTCGATCTTCATGGGCGATACCGGCTCGCTCGCGCTCGGCGGCCTGATCGGCTCGATCGCGGTCGCGACCAAGCACGAGATCGCGCTGGCCATTATCGGCGGGTTGTTCGTGCTGGAAGCTGTATCGGTGATCGTGCAGGTGATCTCGTTCCGTCTCACCGGCAAGCGCATCTTCCGCATGGCGCCGATCCATCACCATTATGAACAGAAGGGCTGGACCGAGCCGCAGATCGTGATCCGCTTCTGGATCATCTCGATCGTGCTGGCGCTGATCGGCCTCTCGACGCTGAAGCTGCGATGATCCCCGTCACCGCCTTTGCCGGCAAGACCGTGGCCGTGTTCGGTCTCGGCGGTTCGGGACTTGCGACCTGTCACGCGCTGATCGCGGGCGGCACGAATGTGATCGCCTTCGACGACAACGCGAAGAAAGTCGAGGAGGCGAAAGCCGCGAATGTCGGTACCGCCGATCTTCGCACTATCGACTGGTCGGGCATCGCCGCGCTGATCCTGACGCCCGGCGTGCCGCTGACGCATCCTGCGCCGCACTGGTCGGCGAAGCTGGCGAACGAGGCCGGTGTCGAGATCATCGGCGATGTCGAATTGTTCTGCCGCGAGCGGCGGGCGCATGCGCCGGATGCGCCATTCGTCGCCATCACCGGCACCAACGGCAAGTCCACCACCACGGCGCTGATCGCGCATATCCTGCGCGAAGCCGGCCGCGATGTGCAGATGGGCGGCAATATCGGCGTGCCGGTGCTGCAACTCGATCCGCCGGCCAACACGCGCCACTACGTGATCGAATGTTCGTCCTACCAGATCGATCTCGCGCCCTCGATCGATCCGACCATCGGCATCATGCTCAACGTCACGCCGGACCATATCGACCGGCACGGCACTATCGAGAATTACGCGGCGGTGAAGAGCCGCATTCTCGGCCGCGCAAAGACGCGCATCGTCGGCGTCGATGACGATTTCGGCCGCGGCATGATGAAGGGCCTCGTCGCGGTGCAGAAATTCGTCGTGCCCATCTCGATCAAGCAGATCGTGCCGCATGGCTATGTCGGCGGCGAGAAGAACATCTACCGCACCGGCGCCAGCGAAGCCGAGGACATTGCCGATCTCACCGGCATCGGCTCGCTGCGCGGCAGCCACAACATGCAGAATGCGGTTGCGGCCTTTGCCGCCTGCTCGGCGCTCGGCGTGCCGGACGAAACAATTCAGGCGGCGCTCCGCACCTTTCCTGGTCTCGCGCATCGCATGGAGGAGATCGGCAGGAAGGGCGCGGTGCTGTTCATCAACGACTCCAAGGCGACCAATGCCGATTCCGCGGCAAAGGCTTTGGCCTCGTTCGAGAACATTTACTGGATCGCCGGCGGCAAGCAGAAGGAAGGCGGCATCGAAAGCCTGACTGAATTCTTCCCGCGCATTGCCAGGGCCTATCTGATCGGCGAGGCCGCGCCGGACTTTGCGAAGACGTTAAATGGTCATGTGCCCTATGCGATGTCCGGCACGCTCGATGCGGCGGTGGCGGAGGCGGCACGTGACGCCGCCGCGAGCGGCCAGCCCGCGGTGCTGCTGCTCTCGCCTGCCTGTGCCTCGTTCGATCAGTTTGCGAATTTCGAAGTGCGCGGCGAGCATTTCCGCACGCTGGTACAGGGGCTGTTGTAGGCCGAACGACGGCATCCAGTTTCTTCCGCTCGTCCCCGCGAAGGCGGGGACCCAGTTCTTGCTCTCTGGATTCCCGCCTGCGCGGGAATGAGCTGGGATGATAGTGCAGTGTCACCTCATGAGCCCCCGCCGAAGAGCGCGGAGATCATGGACACGCAGTAAAACGTTTCCGAACGATTTGTGCGTGACGGCGTTACGCGTGCGTCGGTTGTCGCGGCAGCCAGGCGATCGGTAGCAAGGCGATCAGGGTCCCGAAGAATGCGAGCAGGCTGAGCATGTCGTGGATATGCGGCAGCCGGTCGACGACCAGCCCGACAAACCCGGTAGCCACAACAGACACCACCGCCATCACCAGAAACGTTCCAAGCAGGGTCAAGCCTGGCATATCGATCTCCCGGAATTGATCCGGGCATAACGCTCATCGCCGCGCGGCGTTGCGCCCCTGCGACATTGTGTGCCGGGAGGTGATGGGCAGGTTGGTCAGTGCCTGCGCGCGCTCACGCGATAGCCGTCGATGGTGGTCTCGCCGAGCTTCCTGGCGGCTTCCAGCCGGTGCAGGCCCTCCACCAGCACAAAGCGCGCGCCATCTTCCCGCACGAGGATCGGCATCTTGAGCCCGTTGGCCAGAATGTCGTCAGCGAGCGCGTCGACGCGCGCCTGCTCCAGCGTCGCGCGCCGCTTCACCGGCACGTAGATATTCGCAATCGCAAAGGGCTCGCGTTTCATCATGATGCGGCGAGGGTAGCAGGTTTCGGAGGAGGTGACGTGGGTAAAGTTTAAGGATTGCGACGAGGTGCAACGCAGTCTCAAAACGCGTGCATGTTTTGGTCTCTTGCAGGGCCCGGTGAGCAAGAGGAGTGTAGCAGTCAAGGGGTGCTATCCTGAGATCTCAAATCTCTTAACTCGAGAAAGGTGCGATGAGAGCTTTTCTAAGATAGTTTATCAATTAGTTTCATTATTATTTTTTCGTCGACGTCTTTTTTCCAATTTGGGTCGGCCGAGTCAAATTTGAAATGTATCCCAACTATGTCTTGTGGTATTCCAACGAACTTTGTGTCATCTAAGAAGATAGGGATGACGCTTTCCTCAATTACGCGAGGTGCAAAGTGCTCGCGCTCGAATGTCGGCCAAATCTTTCTTTGGTGATACTCGTCGAGTAAGCACAAAACATATCGGCTTTTTTCGCCAAAGATGGCCTTAAATTGAGTCGACCATGCTTTCCCTAAAAAGTTTGCTTCAAACATTCCATCGAAGAATACGGGTACGTCTAAAAACTCCAAGCTGTCAGCTATATAACGTGCCAAATCGCGGTTCTCTCCTGCAAATGAGATCGCAACATCAAACTCGTAGTCGTGTCCAGCGGCTCGAAATCCGCAGTCCTTTCGTAAGGCGTCCCAGTCAAGATGCTTTACAAAATAGAATAGAGCTGGATCTTCAATCGCGAAGTTTTTTGTTTCGCTGTTGTAATAAAAATGTCTTTCTACAAGCGGTTTTGATTCAATCAAAACCTGCAGTCGATGTTCCTTAATATTGTTGATGCTTCCGCGGACATCAGCAAGTGAATTAGCTAGCTCATTGAGGTCCACAATTGACGAGTCTTGTTGGCCGACAGCGCGTAGCAACTTAAAATATGGGTCGTTGCTTGATCGAAATCGTCTGCCTCGGCAAAATTCTTTCACTGCCGGATAATAAGAAGCATTAAGTCGATCCACCATTTTGTTGCGGATTGTCGCGATCTCAAAATTGATGATTTTTCGCGTTTCCGAAGTTTGAGTTATATTGGCCGCGGCGCAGATTGACTGGCAAAGTTGTTGAGTCAGCCAGTAGTCCCCGCGAGTTTCATCTTGAATCGTTTTGATATCGGAAATTGTAATATTTAGTCGATCGCAGCCGGCTTCTACCAGTTTTAGAACTTCGTCTTGACTGCCCGGCTTAATGCGATGAATGCCCGTTCGCTTCGCGATGTCGGGCACAAGTTGAATCAGCTCTGATCCAACTTGATTTATCCCAATAATTACAAGCTTCGGTAGTTTGGCATCAGCGCCGAGCTCCGCAGAAAGCTTTGCGATGTCGGCTAGAGATTCTTGAAGCGTAGCTGAGAGTCGATGAAAGTCATCGATCACGAAACGACCTTCAGTCTTATTGCGCGTAATTGCCTCGATCTTAGAAACGTCCGTCGCGTCTCGCGCTGTCAGGTAGCTTGTGTGTCCGCCATCTCCTAGTTCTGAAATGATTCGGCGGACACAAGTTGTTTTCCCTGTGCCAGATTGTCCTTCAATAACGACAGGCTTTCCGGCTCGTCGAATATCCAGAAG
>JAEXXW010000174.1 GCA_023405565.1 Pseudomonadota bacterium | reverse complement strand
GGCGATTGTCGAGGGTGATGATCGCTGGCGGCTTTTCCAGCCGTTTGAGCTTGTCTGGGCAGGTGGACGGGCAGGCCGCATCGTTCTGCAGGCGGCTTACTGGGGACAGCGCAAATACGAAAGATGGGCGTCGGCGCGGGCCCGCGGGAACGAGGTCAGGCGCATCCGTAGTGACGCCAGACGGAAACAGGCGACCGAGGCGGCCGCCGAAAGCGAGCGGCTGAAAGCGGAAGCAGAGGCCGTCCATGCCGGGAGCATCGAGGCTGAGCAGATCGCGCCGCAGGATGGGGCCGATCCCGGGGCCATGGTGGTGGATGCCGATGTCGCTTCGCAAGGGCCATCGGCCGACAGCGCGGCCGATCCCGAACAACGCGACAATTCGCGATTTGCGAAACGTCTTCGCAAATGGCGGGACAGGGCCTGATGGTGCAGCGGCGGCTAGAATCTCGGCTTTGATGGAATCAAAGCCGAGATTGTTCCGGGCCTTTTCGACGTGTTTTCTTCACGCGAACCGGCACCCGCTTCGCGCGAAAACGCTCTAACGGCCGTCGCGCCGTGCCATGAAGGCCAGTCGTTCGAACAGATGCACGTCCTGTTCGTTTTTCAGCAGGGCTCCATGGAGCGGCGGAATAAGCTTTTTCGGATCGCGCTCGCGCAGGGTGTCGGGGCCGATATCCTCGACCATCAACAGCTTCAGCCAATCCAGCAACTCCGACGTTGACGGCTTTTTCTTCAGGCCGGGCACGTCGCGGATTTCATAGAACAGCTTCAGTGCCTCGGATACGAGACGCTGCTTGATGTCAGGAAAATGCACATCGACGATGGCATGCATCGTCTCGGTATCGGGGAAGCGGATGTAGTGAAAGAAGCACCGGCGCAGAAAAGCGTCCGGCAATTCCTTTTCATTGTTCGACGTGATGATGACGATCGGCCGCTGCTGCGCTTTCACGGTCTCGCCGGTTTCGTAGACAAAGAATTCCATCCGGTCGAGCTCCTGCAGGAGATCGTTCGGAAATTCGATGTCGGCCTTGTCGATCTCGTCGATGAGCAGGACAGGGCGCTTCGGTGCCGCAAAGGCTTCCCACAATTTGCCGCGCTTGATGTAGTTGCGGATATCCTTGACCCGTTCGTCGCCGAGCTGGCTGTCGCGCAGGCGCGATACGGCATCGTATTCGTACAGACCTTGCTGCGCCTTGGTGGTGGACTTCACATGCCACTCCAGCAGGGGAGCATCGACCGCTTTGGCGATTTCCTGGGCCAGAACCGTCTTGCCGGTGCCGGGCTCGCCCTTGACGAGAAGTGGACGTTCCAGCGCGATCGCCGCATTCACCGCAACCCTCAGATCGTCGGTTGCGACATATCCCTTCGTACCTGCAAAACGCATGCTTGTTCCTTCAGATCAAAATTTTCGCGACACTAGACGCCGGATTTTCCACCCGCAATCGTTCAAAGAGGAAATGACGTCTCGCCGCGCCTGGTAACGTCCACATCCTCGAGTGCGCCTGTATTTTGCCGGGCAAATTCTGCCGGTTGGCCGGAAGATGGAAGTTGTTGCAGCCTCGTATCAGCGCCTCGTTCCACCTAAGTATTTGAAATACTGCATATTTATCTCTGGCACGACGCTTGCGAAGTTCTTCCCGAAGCTCGCGGCCTTGGTTGGTCGCTGTCGTTCTGGAGGAAGAAGTAAATGGGTATCTTCGGCGCTCTCAATACCGCAGTCACCGGCATGCGTGCGCAGTCTTATGCGCTGGAAAACGTGTCCGGTAACATCGCCAATTCGCAGACAACCGGTTTCAAGCGGATCGATACGAGCTTTGCCGATCTGATCCCGGACAACCAGCCCAACAGGCAATTGTCGGGCAGCGTGACCGCCAGCTCGCGCATGACGAATACGGTCCAGGGCGACATCCAAAGCGCATCGATCGGCACATTCATGTCGATCAATGGTGAAGGTTTCTTCGTGGTGCAGAAGCCGGACAGCTTCCAAGACAACCGGCCGGTTTTTGGCGGTGTTGATATGTATACCCGCCGCGGCGATTTCCAGCCGGACAAGAACGGCTATCTGGTCAACGGCGCCGGCTATTATCTCATGGGTATTCCGATCGATCCGTCGACCGGCAATGTCACGGGCAGCGTTCCGCAATTGCTGCAGTTCCAGAACGACTTCATGCCGGCACAGGCGACGACGCGCGTCGATTATCGCGCCAATCTTGCCAAGTATCCGCTGACCTACCGGCACGACAAGGACGTGCCCGGTTCCGAACTGATCAACCCGGCGAACTTCTCCGCCAATCCTCTGGCCGGCCCACCGTCGCCGGCCCGCATTCTGGGTTATGGCGCAAGCCTGTCGGCCGATGCGGTTGCGGTGGCAACCGGCACTCTTGATCTTTCCGCCCTGGCGGTATCGGCCAACGGCACGATCGAGATCAACGGTACGGCAATCGCGATTGCCGCAGGCGACGATGCGACTGCTATCCAGTCCAAGATTAATGCGCAGACGGCGACAACCGGAGTCACGGCGACACTCAACGCCTCGAATCGATTGGTTCTGACCAGCGCGGATGCCGATACCAACGTGGAAATTGGCGGTGGTTCCACACTCGCGCTGTTGAATCAACTCGGCGTGTCCGTCGGTACGACCAACGCCACGAATCTCCTGACGCAGAGCGCGGCATCTGCCGGTCAGACTCTGGTGTTTCAGGTGGGGGCCAATCCGCCGCTGACGATCACCTTTGGCACGGGCGCGGGACAGGTCTCAACGCTTGCCGAACTCGCAACGGCCCTCGGTGGTCTGACGGGCGGTACAGGTGCGGTCAACGCCACCAACGGCAATATCACCGTCACGGCCGGCACGATGACCGAGCAGGTCACTGTTTCAGGTACCGCCACTGTCGCCAATTTCGGTATTCGCACACTGACCGGCCTGCCGTCGAACGGCAATGTCATCGCCAATGACGTCCAGACCTTCGTTCAGTCGTCGGTCGATGGCGGTGCCATCACGACCTACGATATCTCCGGTACGCCGGTGAATATCCAGCTGCGCTGGGCAAAGGTCGAAAGCGCACTTTATGGTGGGACCGATACCTGGAACTTGTTTTATCAAACGAGTTCCAGCGCGACTGGAACGCAAACGGCCTGGACCAACGCGGGTATCAACTACCAGTTTGGTGCCGACAACCAGATGAATCCACCGATCACCACGCTGGCACTCAACAATGTGGTCATCGATGGCGTTTCGCTCGGCAATATTGAACTGGCCCACGG
>JAEXXW010000159.1 GCA_023405565.1 Pseudomonadota bacterium | reverse complement strand
CTTCCACACCATTGTCGGCGGCGGCTACGAGCATCTGATCCTCGGTGCTGTCCCGCGCGAGGCGACCTTGCTGCAACATCTGCAGCGCAGCTTCCCGAGCGTGCTGGACGTGCGTCTGCCCCGCGGGGGAACATGTCGCTATCATCTCGTGGTCAAGATCAGGAAGGTGAGCGACGGCGAGCCGAAGAATATCATCATGGGCGCATTCGGTGGCCATTACGACATCAAGCGTGTCGTTGTGGTCGATGAAGACGTGAATATCGACGATACCGAAGAGGTCGAATGGGCGATCGCCACGCGCTTCCAGGCCGACAAGGACCTGATCGTGGTGTCGGGTGCGCAAGGCTCCAAGCTCGATCCCTCATCCCGCAACGGCATCAGCGCCAAGATGGGGCTGGATGCGACGACGCCCGTCGATGCGCCGCCACTCGACTTCAAACGCATCCGGGTGAAGGGTGAGGAGAATGTCGATCTCACGCAGGCCTTGCAGGCGGACAGCGCCGGAGCCTATGAGCGTCTGCGTCTTGCGGGAAAGATCTGACCCCGTTCGGCTCTCGTCCGTGAGGCGCGCGTATCGGTCATTGGCCAGTTGAGAATAGATTCATGCAGCAAGCGGCTCCGTTGCGTTCAGGCGGTCAGATCCTGATCGATGCCTTGAAGATCCACGGCGTTGACACTGTCTTCGCTCTTCCGGGGGAAAGCTTTCTTGCCGCGATCGATGCGCTTTACGGTGCCCGCAATGCCATCAGGGTCGTGGTCTCGCGGCAGGAAGTCGGCGCGGCCACGATGGCCGAAGCCTATGGCAAGCTGACCGGAACGCCGGGCATCTGCTTTGTCACGCGTGGACCTGGTGCGAGCCATGCCGCGATCGGCGTGCATACCGCCTCGCAGGATTCGACGCCGATGATCCTGTTCATCGGCCAGGTCGGCAGCCACATGCTCGGCCGCGAAGCATGGCAGGAGGTCGATTATCAGCGCATGTTTGGCGGCATGGCCAAATGGGTGGTGGAGATCGACCGGCCGGAGCGTATCCCCGAACTGGTGAGCCGTGCCTTTCATGTGGCGGTGTCAGGGCGGCCGGGTCCGGTCATTGTCTCGCTGCCCGAGGATATGCTGGCGCGTGTCGCCTCGGTCGCTGATGCGGAGGCCTACAGGCGCGTTGCCGCGCATCCGGGCGGCGACGACATGGAACGGCTCGGTGCCATGATATCCGAGGCCGAGCGGCCGGTGATGATGATCGGCGGCGGCGGCTGGACGGCGCAGGCTGGCCGCGATCTATGCCGTTTCGCGGAAGCTTTCGATCTGCCGGTGGTGTCCGGCTTTCGCCGGCAGGATATCATCGACAACCGGCATCCGAATTATGCCGGACATGCGGGACTTGGCCCCAGCGCGGCTCTGGTGAAGCGGCTGCAGCAATCCGATCTCATCCTCGCGGTGGGATTGCGTCTCGGTGAGACGACAACGAATGGCTACACGCTGTTCGATGTGCCGCGGCCGATGCAGCGTTTCATCCATGTGCATGCCGATGCCGGCGAACTCGGCCGCGTGTATCAGTCGGATCTCCCGATCAATGCCGGCTTGCCGGAATTCGCAGCGGCTGCGGCGCGCCTGAAACCCAAGCGCAAACGATCCTCGCGCGACTGGGTTGAAGCCGCACGCGCCGATTATCTCACCGAGATCACGCCGGGCGCGATGCCGGGCTCGCTCGATTATGGCGCTGTCGTCGCACACATTCGCTCCGAAGTGCCGGATGCGATCGTGAGCAATGGCGCGGGCAATTACGCCATCTGGGTGCATCGCTTCTTTCAATATTCCGGTTTCCGTAGCCAGTTGGCGCCGACATCGGGCGCGATGGGCTATGGCGTGCCCGCGGCCATGGCGGCCAAGCTGGTGCATCCGGAGCGCACGGCGATCTGCTTTGCCGGCGATGGTTGTTTTCTGATGACCGGGCACGAACTGGCGACCGCGACCCAGTATGGACTCGGCATCATCGTCATCGTGGTCAATAACGGCATGTATGGCTCGATCCGTGCACATCAGGAGAAGGAATATCCTGGCCGCGTCTATGCGACCGATCTGTTCAATCCCGATTTCGTAGCGCTGGCCAAGGCCTATGGCGGACATGGCGAGCTTGTCCTTCGCACCGAAGAATTTGCGGATGCGTTTGCGCGGGCCCGGCAGTTTGCCGACACGCACCGAAGGCCGGCCCTGATCGAATTGCGGATCGACCCGGAAGCGATCACGCCCAATGCCACGTTGACGCAATTGCGCGAGCGCGCCCTGGCAAAAGGTGGCCACTGAGATCGTCGGCGTCAGTGCCGCGCGATTCAGCGTGCATGGGGAGAGGCGCCTGTCGTCCGCGTGATGTGGACAGCGGGCCATGTCTGCAGGCGGATGGCGGCCGATGCCAGGACCCAGAGCCGGGCAGCGTGAAAAGTGCTGATAATGAGGTTTATATAAATCACCTTTTATGATAACCGGGGCACAGGGAGTGCCTGAATGGACATTCGCCAACTCGGTTATTTCGTCAGCCTGTTCGAAGAAGGCTCGACCACGCGGGCGGCCCGACGGATGAACGTGGTGCAGCCCGCCTTGTCGATGCAGATCGCCAAGCTCGAGGAGGAACTGGGCCAGAAGCTGTTCGAGCGCACCTCGCAAGGCATGGTGCCGACCTCGGCCGGCGACATGGCTTATCGGCTGTTTGCGCCGATCCTGCGCGATCTCTCCGATGCCAAGCAACGGATTGCCAGCCGCTCCAGTACGGTGAGCGGGCGCGTCGCTGTCGGGCTTGTGGCGTCGGTCGCAACGAGCGTGCTGGCGCGGTCGCTGTCGGATTTCGCCAACCAATATCCAGAGGTCGAGGTATCGGCCTGTGACGGTTACTCAAGCTCCCTGATGGAAAGCGTCAGGGCTGGCACGCTGGATTTCGCCATTGTCAATAAAGGGCGCCGCCGCTCGGATCTGCCAGCGATCGATATGCTGGACGAGGAGATGGTGGTCGTGACATCGGCGGGAAGCCAGCGCAATCTCGCCTCGCCGCTGATGTTTCGCGACCTGGCGAAACTGCCGCTCATCCTGCCGTCCAAACGCAACGGGCTGCGCCTGATCATCGACCGGATTGCGGAGGATGAAGATATCGATCTGTCGATCAGGCTCGAAGTCGACGCTGTCGCGGCGATCGAGGAGCTTGTCCGTCATTCGGACTGGGTCACCGTTCTGCCGGCGATTGCAGTGGGGCGCGGTCTGTCGGAAGGAACCTTGCGCGCGCATCGGATCGTGGCGCCGCGGGTGACACGGCAGATTGTCTGCGTGCACAATCCGCGCCGTCCCTTGTCGGCGGCGGCGCGCCTGTTCATCGATGTGATGACGGCCGAGCTTGTCGCGGCCGCCGAGATTCTCCGGATGTCCGGCGCCGATTGAGCACGCCGCGCTGATAGCCGTATCACTCTTCATTATTTGCATTGATAGGTGTTGCGCGCCTTAGTTCTCCCGTCGTCGAGAGACCGGGTGTTGGATCATGCAGATACAGGAAAGCCGTCATTGGATTAACGGACGCTGGGAGGCGGCCACCGATGCTCCAATGGTCGAGAGTATCGATCCTGCGACCGGCAAGGTTGCCGGCCGTTTTGCCAACGGCGGCAAGGTGGAAGCAGAGGCCGCCATCAAAGCGGCCAAGGCGGCTTTTGAGAATCCATCATGGTCGCAGAATCCGCGGCTGCGCCAGGACGTGATGTTGCGCTGGGCCGCCAATCTTGAAGCCAATGCCGAAAAGCTGGCGCAGCTGCTGACTCTGGAAAACGGTAAAGCGATCGCGCAATCGCGCGGCGAAATGATCGGCGCGATTTCCGAAATCCGCTATTACGCGGGCCTTGCGCGCCATATTCCGGGGCATGTGCTCGAAGTTGAACCCGGCATCTTCTCAAGCATGATCCGTGAGCCTGCGGGCGTCGCCGGCATCATCGTTCCCTGGAATTCACCCGCCGTGTTGCTGGTACGCTCGCTCGCGCCGGCAATGGCCGCGGGCTGTGCCAGCGTTGTCAAACCCGCACCGCAAACGACACTGTTCACGGCCGCCTTTCTGGCGGCGCTCGAGAATACCGGCATGCCTGCCGGCGCCGTCAACATGGTTGGCGAAAGCGGTCATGAGGTGGCGCAGATGCTGGTTGCGTCCGCCGATGTCGACGTCCTGAGCTTCACCGGCTCCACCCAGACCGGCAAGGCCATCATGGTCGCAGCCGCTCCCACCATGAAGAAGCTGTCGCTGGAGCTCGGCGGCAAGTCCTGTTGTCTCGTCTTCGAGGATGCGCCGATTGCCCGGATCGCGCCGCTGCTGGCATCGGCCGCGACGATCATCTCCGGACAGCAATGCACTGCCGCGCGGCGGATCCTCGTTCATGAATCCCGTTATGCAGAGATGAAAGCGGCGCTGAAGGATGCGCTCGGGGCGCTGGTGGTCGGGCCAGGCTTTGAACCATCGACGCATATCGGTCCGCTGATCGATGTTCGGTCGCGCGATATCGTGCAACAGGGTGTCGAGAAGGCGTTCGATCTGGCCGACGAGGTCGTGCTGCGTGGCGGCGCTCCCGATGGCGCGCTTGCAACAGGCGCGTATCTCACGCCGTCCATCGTGGCGCATGCCGATACATCCGCCTTCTTCTGTCAGGAGGAGATCTTCGGGCCGCTTGTCGTGATCGAAAAATTTTCCACCGAAGCCGAGGCGGTTGCGAAGGCCAATCACACCGTCTTCGGATTGTCGGCCAGTGTCTGGACGCATGATGTGAGCCGCGCGATGCGGATTGCGCGTGCATTGCGGGACGGCACGGTCTGGATCAACGATCACAACAAGCTGTTTGCGGAGGCCGAAACGGGCGGCTACCGCCAGAGCGGTGTCGGGCGATTGCACGGTTATGACGGGCTGGCCGACTTCACCGAGCTCAAACACATCTATCTGAATGCCGGAGTGGTTTCGCCGCCTGTGTGAGCTCTCGCCTCGGGATTTGGACGGCTAATCGCGGGCCTTCGCAGCGCGCTACCCCGCGGCAATCGCGGCGCGTGATAGCGCTATTAGGCGAACTTATTTCAAGTCAGGCGAACCTTCCGCGATAATTTCAGCCAACAACAAGCCGGCCGGAATCGTCAAGGGCCGCATGCGGGAGGACATTGTTTGATGCGACGTTCATTACATTTGAGCATTCTGGCGCTTGTGGCGACATGGGTATGG
This sequence comes from Pseudomonadota bacterium, assembly GCA_023405565.1. Lineage (GTDB taxonomy): Bacteria > Pseudomonadota > Alphaproteobacteria > Rhizobiales > Xanthobacteraceae > Pseudorhodoplanes. The sequence continues at coordinate 2,262 of JAEXXW010000159.1, read as the reverse complement.
ACCGGCTGTGCTTTCGCGCAAGGCTATCCTGATCGCCCCATCAAACTGATCATGCCGTTCGGGGCCGGCAGCGCCAGCGACAGTATCGCGCGCATCGTGGCCGAGGGGCTCTGGGAGCGTCTCGGACAGCGCGTGATCGTGGAGAACCAGGCTGGCGCGGGCGGCAATAATGGCACGGCTTCGGCTGCAAAAGCCGCGCCCGACGGCTACACGCTGATCTTTGCCGCGCCCGGGCCATTCGTGATCAGCAAGTTTCTGACGACATTGCCTTACGAGCCGGAGCGGGACTTCGAGCTGATCTCGCTGGTTGCGAAGCTCGTCAATGTGCTGGTGGTCAATCCCGAAAAAATTCCCGTGACGAATGTCAAAGAGTTTATTTCATTCGTGCGGGCGCGGCCGGGTGAAATCACCTACTCGTCGGTCGGTCTCGGCTCGTCGCAGCATCTTGCGGCGGCTTATTTCGATATCGTCGCCGGCACCAAGATGGTCCATGTGCCGTATCGCTCGGGAAGCCAGATCGCCATGGATCTGGTGGCCGGCAGCGTGCCGGTGAGTTTCCAACTCATTCCGAATGTCACGGCCCAGTTGCAGGCTGGCCAGGTGAAGGCGCTGGCGGTCACCACGAAAACGCGGAGCCCGTCATTGCCCGATGTTCCGACCATGGCGGAAGAGGGTGTGACCGATTACGAATCCTATGCCTGGTTTGGAATCGCCGCGCCGAAAGGGACACCGGCACCGATCATCGAACGCCTGAACCGCGCCATCCGCGAGACGATGGCCGATCCCACGACCCAGAAGCGCCTCCTCGACATCGGCGTCGATGCCAGCAGTAATTCGCCTGCGGAATTCAAAAGCTTTGTGTCAGACGAAATCCGCAAATGGGGCGACATCATCAAGAAGGCCGGCATTCAGGCGAACTGAGCGTTGCTTATAAAAAGCCTCGGACAGGAAAAAAAGGAGCCCCGATTTCCAATTCCATCAAAGCCGGGGCTCCCGGAGCTTTGAAGCATAGCGGCACCCACCCGCCGCTATGCCGCTATGTCGTGGCGTCAGACCGCCAGTGCCGCCAGCAGCTTTTGCCGGTCTGACGCATCGTCCGAATGGCCTGTCAGGACGATCTGTCCACGCTCGATGACGAAGAAGCGGTCGGTGACGGACAAGGCCTCGTGCACATTCTGTTCGACAAGCAGTACGATGGCGCCGCGATCGCGCAGATCGCGCACGATCGCGAACACCTCCGCAACGATCATCGGCGCGAGGCCTTCGCTCGGTTCGTCGACAAGCGCGCCGACGGGCTCGCCGACGAGGATGCGGGCCATCGCCAGCATCTGCTGCTCGCCGCCCGACAGCGTGGTGCCGAGCTGGCGCCGCCGTTCGCCAAGGCGGGGAAACCGGTCATAGATGCCTTCGATCGCAGCACGCTCCATCTTGCCGGAGCGGCCGCGCACCTGAAGAAGGCCGAGCTTGAGATTTTCCTCGACGGTCAGGCCGGGAAAGATGCGGCGGTCTTCCGGTACGAGGCCGACGCCCGCAAGACAGATGCGATCGGGCGACAGGCCACCCAGAGGCTTGTCCTTCAGGACAATGTCACCCGCGGATGGTTTGACCCAGCCGGCAATTGTCTTCAGCAGCGTCGTCTTGCCGACACCGTTGCGGCCGAAAATGCCGATCACCTCTCCCGGATTGGCCGAGAAGCTGATGCCCTGAATGATGTGGCTGGTGCCATAATGGCTGTGCAGATTCTGGATGGTGAGCATGTCAGGCCTGTCCGAAATAGGCGGCTTGGACCGCGGGATCGGCGCGCACTGCGCCCGGCGTTCCCTCAGCCAGATTTTTTCCCTGATGCATCACGACGACGTGGTCCGACAATTCCATGACCAGACCGATGTCATGCTCGATCAGGAGAACGGTGACGTCATCGGTGAGAGAACGCACCAGCGCGGCGGTGTTCGCGGTGTCGCCGTGGCTCATGCCTTGCGTCGGTTCGTCGAGCAGCAGAACCTTCGGCTCGGAGGCGAGGCAGACAGCGATCTCCAGGCGCCGCTGATCGCCGTGTGACAGATGACCCGCCAGTTCGTTGCGGCGATGCGTGAGTTGAAAGCGCGCGAGCATCTCATCGGTCTTGACACGCGCGCGCTCGGAAGCGCGAAGCGGAAGGAAGCGTCGCGATGCCGGCTCGAGGATCTGGGCGGCCAGCCGGATGTTCTCGGCCACGGTCAGATCGAAGATCATTTTTTTTATATTGAAGGACCGCGACAGACG
>JAEXXW010000151.1 GCA_023405565.1 Pseudomonadota bacterium | reverse complement strand
GTCGATGACCGCAAGACAGGATTCCACAAGATCCGTCGCGCGCAGATCCCCGGTTGCAATACGCTCCACCGAGGAATCCACGTTTGGCGATGAAGGTTCGCGGCTGTTGCCCACGGATGGTCGGCCTCACCAGCCAGGAACACGCATCTCTTCGGGAACAAGACGACCGTTCTCGACGACCGGCCTGCCGTCCAGCGTCAGGCTGCAATTACGCATCGGCATATCGATATGGCAGGCCGTATCGTTCTTGCCGCCAACCTCGCTGTTCGGTCCGAGCGAAAACAAAACATTGCCGTAGAACGCAAGCCCATTCAGCACGCGATCGCGGTCATTGGTCTTGCTGCTGGCCATATGAAACCAATTGGCCTTCTCGTTCAAACCCCAGCCGATATGTGACACGGCGTAGGCGCGCTCGTCGCGGAAGCTCTCGATATAGCTCTGCAACAACGGAGCCTCGATGCCCTCGCCTTCGATCTTTACGACGCGACCTTTGCTGACCGTAAGCGTGGTCGGCGATTCCACGTAACGCTTCATCGCGGCGATGATATCGCCAGGCATCAACACCACTTTGCCATCGACCCCTTCATCATTGCCATTGGTCAGCAGGAAACCCGACGGCCAATGATCCCAGCGCCCCGGTTTGTCGGAAAAACCGTATTCGATGAGAACCGGATACTGGCCGAGCTTGTAACGAATGTCGGTGCCAAACGGCGAAGTGATGTGCATATCCTTCGCGCTGGCCAGCAGATTGCCGGCAAATTCAACACGACGCTTCAGATCCTCGTCCGGGAACATCTGGCGCAGGACCTCGATAGACTCGCTGACCAGCAGCATGCGCGTACCCGATGCGGTGATCTCATTCTGCTCATGGGAAAAAAGCAGGCCCACAAGATCGATCACTATATCTGCGCTCTTTAGCGCTTCGATCGCAACACGATTATCAACAAGCCCGTTCTTGCCAACCTGAAACTGGCCCGCATAGCTCATGCGCGCCGGCAGGTTGAGATGAAAGACCTTCGCGCCGAGCTCACTTGCCGCGGCAAGAAAGGCCGGAGCATAGTCTGCCCGAATATTCCCCTCAGACAGCACGGCAAGAGTTTCACCCGGCCCGACCTTGCTGAGCTTCAGGATGTCCTTAAACATGCTGACCATGTTGTAATCCATCAACCACTCCTGCCCGTCTGCGATGATGAAATGGAATTTTCAGTGTGCGGCCGCGACGCTCGATGGCGCGAGGGGAACCGTCGCTGCGTCGTAGGCATAAACCCAGTCCGTATCGGTCGGATATTTGAACCAGGTGTTTATGCGGGAATGATCCTGTACTTTTGCGGTCCGGTCCTTGCGGTTGTATTCGTAGGTTCGCAACGCATCGGATACCGAAGATGCGGCTTCCAGACAGCGTGACAACACGGCGGCATCCTCGATCGCCATACCGGCACCTTGCCCCATATGCGGCTTCATCGGATGACAGGCGTCGCCAAGCAACACCACATTGCCTCGGCTCCAGAGCGGCATCGGCTTGCGCTCAAGCAGCGGCCACTTGGTCGCCGCCGGGCAGGAGCCGATGATTTTCTGCACTTCCGGGTGGAAACCCTCATAGCATTCGAGGATTTCCTCGATGTCGACTGGGACATTCGAACGTGTCGGATCCCAGTTGGCGTCGGGCGACCCTGTGACGAAATACAGCTCGTCGCGATCATTGGTCAGGTAGTAGGAAATGAAGTGACGGTCCTCGGCGGCGGGGAAGGAGTCCGTGGTCCACCATTTGGTATGATCGGCAAGCGGGCGGAAATCGCCTAAATGCTTGACTGAATAGATTGCGCGATAAGCAACGAAGCCGGTGTAGATCGGCGGCTCCACACCAAGAAGAATTTCGCGCACCATCGAGTTCACGCCGTCGGCGCCGATGACCACGTCCGCTTCGGTGATCGAGCCGTCTTCAAAAGTGATGCGCGTTGCTCCACCCGCCACTTCGTCGAGCCCCACGACCCTCTTGCCGAAAGAGACCGTGCCCGGCTGCAATGCGTCTACAAGGATTTTCAGCATGTCGCCGCGATGCATGCTCATCATCACAGCGCCGTAGATCTCGCCATATTTGACGTAACTGACTTCGTTGAGAACTTCTCCGGTGTCCCACGCACGGCTCAGACGCGAACGCGCCACTGTGCCGGTTTCCAAAAACCGTTTGTCGAGACCAAGGGCAGCAATCACTTTGATCACATTTGGACCAAGACTGATGCCGGCTCCGATGCGCGTCAATTCAGGCGCCTGTTCGTAAACCTTCACATCGAATCCCGCGCGCTGCAGGAAGATGGCGGCAGTAGCGCCACCAAGGCCGCAACCCGCGACCACCACTCGCAAACCTTTAGACAACTGACCGACCTCCATTTACTGCGTATACGCAATATATCCAGACTGAGCAGATCAATCAATCATCTATTTTCATCATATAATGATGGATAAAGTAAAATTTCGCCATCATGCCGAGATAATATTTATTACGTAGACTTACCTTTTGGGGTGCAGATTCGCAGACAAGCGGCACATCCGCTTTCAGTCGAACGCCCTGACTGCTGCACACCCAAACAACGAACAGGGGCGGCAACCCGTTTGATTTGCCGCCCCCGCGCATCACAAGCGATCGCACTCGCCTATTGAAGCTTCAAGCCGATCGATCTGATGATCGCCCCAAGACGTTCGCGATCGGAAGCGATGAGCGTGCGGAACTCCTCCTCAGTACTTGAGGCCGGATCGATGCCTCGCGCCAGCGCCCAATCCTTGAATTCCTGGGATGCGACGACCGAGATGATGTCTTTTTTCAGCTTTTCGACGATGGCGGGCGGCGTACCGGCCGGCACGAGCAGCCCATACCAATTCACCATATCAAAGGTCGGGAAACCCACTTCGGAAATACTCGGCGCATCGGGGAAGATCGGCGAACGAGCCTTGCCGCTGACCGCCAGAGCACGGACACTTCCCGCTGCAACGTGATCCTGCACGGTTGCCGGCCCGTTAAACATCATCTCAACCTCACCAGCGATGACGGCCGTCGTCGCCGGACCACCGCCGCGATAAGGCACATGCACGACGTCAATTTTGGCGAGCGACTTCAACAACTCCATCGACAAATGGTGCGTACTGCCGGTCCCAACCGAGGCAAAGTTCAAGGGCTTGGACTGCTTACGCACATAGGCCAAGAGCTCATCAAACGTCTTAGCCGGCACATCCTTGTGCACGACCAGCACGAGATTATAGCGGCCGATCAGCGTCAAGGGCACGAAGTCGCGCAAGGGCTCATAAGGGACATTGGAATAAAGGCTGAGATTTGCAGCCAGGGTCGCGTCCGTCCCGAACAATATCGTGTATCCGTCCGGGTCCGCCTTCGCGGTTTGCGCCGTGGCAATCACACCATTCGCACCCGGCTTGTTCACCGCGAGTACGGGCTGACCCCAGATCTTCGAGAGGCGCTCGGCCAATCCGCGCGTCAAGATATCCGTCAAGCCACCCGCCGGATACGGAACGATGATCTGTACCGGTCGGTTGGGGAAAGTTGAATCGGCAAGCGCCCGACCCAGCGAAGCCCCACACAGCAGAGTCGCCGCCGCCAGCAATGCGGCGGTGGCCTTAAAGCCCATTTTCATCGAACGATCCTTTCAGCGACAGCAACGCCGCCCCTCAATCCAATCCCGCGCAGCGGATTTTGACCACACAGACCTCGGTTCAGGCAACCAGAGAAACTACGTGTAGCGATTATATTTTCACCCCGCCCATTGAAAATCAGCAAAAACAAGAGGCATTCAGCGAATTTTGTCGGCATACGCGATATTAAAAACTTTGTATACGCTGTATATGCGCCGCGCAACCTGTGCGCAAACAGGGCCAATCGGGCAGCCGGTAGCCTTGGGCAGGCCGCATGCGATAGGAAGGACTATGATTGAGCTGACCTTGAATGGCAGTCACGTTTCGGTAGCAGCACCTCCGCGCACCCGGTTGCTTCACATCCTGCGCAATGATTTCGCGCTGAACGGACCGAAATTCGGTTGTGGCCTGGGGGAATGCGGCGCGTGCACAGTGCTGGTGGATGGGGTTGCCGCAAGATCCTGCGTGCTCCCAGTATCGACGGTGGCGGGCCGCAATGTGGTGACGCTTGAGGGCCTGTGTGAGGCCGACGGCCAGCTGCATCCGGTGCAGCAAGCCTTCATTGACGAGCAAGGCACCCAATGCGGCTATTGTCTGAACGGCATGATCATGACTCTGGCGGCGCTCTTCGCTCGCAATCCGCAAGCCAGTGAGAAAGAGATTCGCGCCGGCCTGCGACACAATCTCTGCCGCTGCGGCGCGCATCTGGAAATCATCGCCTCCGCCCTGAGAGCGGTCGCACTCATGAATCGAGACAATCGAGATCGCTGAGCATGGACGCTTCCGACAAAGCCATGCCCGGCATGCAGGATGGCGCTGGACTTTTTATCGTCACAAAGGCCGCCAATGCCGACAAGGAAGAGGCGCTGCTTCACCTCGATTCCGGTGGAAAGGTTACTGCCTTCAACGGCCATGTGGATCTGGGCACCGGTATCCGCACAGCGCTGGCGCAGATCGTCGCCGAAGAGCTGGACCTCACACTGGCGGATGTGACGATGGTGCTTGGCGATACCCGGATCGGCCCCGATCAGGGCGCGACCATTGCCAGCACCACCTTACAGATCACCGCGATTCCATTACGCATCGCTTCCGCACAAGCCAGACAATGGCTGGTGAACGAAGCCGCCATATTATTCCAATGCGCGCCAGCAGAACTTGAGACAGCCGGCGGCACAATCCGGCTTATTGCAGATAACGAACGCAGCATTTCTTATGCCGATGTGCTGCATCAGCGATCAATCAGGCTGCTGCTTGATCGTGACGCTCATGTCAAATCCCCGAACGAATATCGCGTGGTCGGACATTCTGCCCCGCGCGTCGATATTCCTCAGAAAGTCACGGGTGAATTCACCTACGTGCACGACGTTCGTGTTCCGGGCATGCTGCATGGCCGCGTTGTGCGGCCGCCCTATGCGGGTCTCGACAATGGTCCCTTCATCGGCACCAGCCTGCTCGAGGTGGACGAAGCCTCTGTCCGGCATATTTCGGGGCTGGTAGCGGTCGTCACACTCGGCGACTTTGTCGGCGTGGTCGCCGAACGCGAGGAAGACGCGATCGAAGCTGCCGAGTGTCTTGTCACCACCTGGAAGGACACACCTGACCTTCCCGATCTCTCGGACATCGAGAATGCGCTGCGCAACAATCAGACGCGCACGCGCGAACTCATCAACAAGGGCAATGTTGATCAGGCGCTGGCCAATGGCCCGGCCTGTACGACGAACACCTATATCTGGCCGTACCAGATGCATGCGTCCATCGGACCGTCCTGCGCTGTCGCGCAGGTGAACGATGGTCAGGCCATCATCTGGTCGGGCACGCAGAATCCACATTGGCTGCAAGCGGATATTGCCACCCTGCTCGGGTTGCCGATTGAGCGGGTGAACGTCGTTCGCCACGAAGCCGCAGGCTGTTATGGCCGTAATTGTGCCGACGATGTATCGGCCGATGCCGCGCTGCTCGCGCGCGCAGTCGGGCGTCCTGTTCGTGTGCAATTAACGCGGGAACAGGAACACGCATGGGAGCCCAAGGGGCCGGCGTGCATCATCAGCATCGAGGGCAATCTCGGTGCAGACGGAAATATTGCCGCCTATGATTTCGAAAACTGGTATCCCGCCAATCGCGCGCCGACACTGGCGCTGCTGCTGACCGGCACCATTCCGCCCACCGTCGAGTTCGGGGAATCCGGCGACCGCACCGCTATCCCGCCATACGACTACGAGAACCTGCGCGTGAACGTGCATGACTCGCGCCCCATTGTGCGCGCCTCATGGCTGCGTGGCGTCGCCTCGCTTCCCAACAGTTTTGCGCATGAGTCCTTCATCGATGAAATGGCCTACAAGGCCGGAGTCGATCCGGTTGAATACCGTCTGCGCCATCTGAAGGATCCGCGCGGCGTTGCGCTCATCAAGGCGGTCGCCGAGCGCGCCAAGTGGCGTCCACGAACAACCCCGACCATGGACAGCGATGGCGACATCATGCGCGGCCAGGGATTTGCCTATGCGCTGTATATGCACAGCAAATTCCCGGGATTCGGCGCGGCTTGGTCGGCCTGGGTCGCCGATGTGGAGGTCAGACGCTCGACCGGCGAGGTGCGCGTCACCAATGTCATCGCGGGCCAGGACACTGGACTGATGATCAATCCAGCCGGAGTGCGTCATCAGCTGCATGGCAATGTTGTGCAATCGACCAGCCGTGCCCTGAAGGAGGAGGTGCGCTTCGATCGCAAGAAGGTGGTGAGCCAGGAATGGGGCGCCTACCCGATTATATCCTTTGTCGAGGTTCCACACGTCGATGCATTGCTGCTCAAGCGTGATGAATATCCACCGGTAGGCGGCGGGGAATCGGCGAGCGTCCCCAGCGCCGCCGCTATCGCTAACGCCATCTATGACGCGACCGGCGTGCGCTTTCGCGAAGCACCCTTCACGCCGGAGCGTGTCAAAGCTGGCCTCGAGGCAGCCAGCAAGGGACAAGAAAAGCCGCGTAGCGGCTGGTTCTACAGCCTATTGGGTTCTGGCTTTGCAGCAGCCGCCGGTTTCGCTGCCGCGCTGTCGTGGCATGGCGCGTTGGCTCCGGTGAGCCGTCCCGATCCAGCAGCTTTTACGCGCGAGATGATCGAGCGCGGACGTCAAGTGGCGGTGCTCGGAAGCTGTGCGATCTGCCATACGGACGGCGACGGCGCGGCGTATGCCGGCGGACATCGCCTTGAGACGCCATTCGGCGCCATCTATACGACGAACATTACACCCGATCCGGAAACCGGCATCGGCGCATGGTCTTACGCCGCCTTCGAGCGCGCCATGCGTCATGGCATTCACCGCGACGGACATCGGCTCTATCCGGCATTCCCCTACACGTCCTACGCCAACATGA
>JAEXXW010000149.1 GCA_023405565.1 Pseudomonadota bacterium | reverse complement strand
GTGCTGGTCCATCGGATCACGGGCGGGCTGACGCCGCTCGGCCGTGACTTCGAGATCGTGGTCGCACCGACGCAAGTGATCGATCGCGCGCCGGTGGTGATCGGCGCGCCGTTGCGGGGCAAGGGCTTCCTGGCCGGCGATGGCTGTTGCGATACCATCCGGCATGTCCGCGCGCTGTTGCCGTTGAACGGACGGTTCGTCCTGGCGCAGCGTTTCGCGATCGATTGGGAGCAGGCCGATGAGGAGGGACGTCTTGTCAAAGGCGATCCGAAGCTTGTGACGAGCTACAACATCTTCGGCCGCGATGTGCATGCCGTGGCAGACGGCACGGTCGTGTCATCCCGCAACGACTTGAAGGAACAGGTGCCCGGCGCATTGCCGCAAGGGCTGCCGGTCGATGAGGTCGATGGAAACTTCGTCGTTCTCGACATCGGTGGCGGCGCCTATGTGAATTATGCGCATATGCAGCCCGGAAGTGTCACGGTGAAAGCCGGCGATGTGGTGAAGCGCGGCGCGGTCATCGGCAAGGTCGGAAACACTGGCAACAGCCAGGAGCCTCACCTGCATCTGCATGTCATGGATGGACCGAACCCGCTCAGGTCAAACGGAATCCCGTATGTGATCGATCAGTTCACATTGACGGCGATTGACAAGGCGGGCACTGCCGATTTCGACAAGGCTGCCGACAGCGGCGTTCCGCTGACATTGACGACAGTGTCACCGCCGCAGCCGATGCACAACGTGTTGCCGCTCGATCTGATTGTTGTCGATTTCGAGCATTAGTCTCGTCCGTCAGAACGGAAGACGGGTTGTGCAACTTTGCGCAGGTTGCGCAACTTTGGCTGACATGCGTAACCACTTCTTTGAAGTGGTCCGATTCATCAGGTGGATTTCCTATAAACTGCATCCTAGCATTTCATGATGGATGGAATGTGACAGGGCTGCGGATGGCTGATGGTCGCTTCAAAGTGGCAGCGGTACAGATGCTGTCGTTTGAGGGAGAGCAGGATCGCAATCTTGAGCGAATGCTCCGACGTATCGCGGAAGCGGCTGCTGCAGGCGCGAAGCTCATCGTATTTCCGGAAGCCAGCAACAACGGCTATTTCTTTGAAGATCGCGCCGATGCGCATCACAAGGCCACCCCGATACCGGGGCCATTCACGCAAGCTTTAGGGGCAGAAGCGCGCAAACACGGCGTGTGGGTCGTCAGCGGCATGTTCGAGCGCGGCGATAATGACGATGTCTTCAATTGCGCGGTGCTGATCGGCCCTGACGGCGAACTCGCCGGCAAGTATCAGAAGAACTTCTTCATCAAGGCCGACAAGCGTTGGTTCGTGCCGGGACAGACGGGCTTCAAGACCTTCGACACGCCGCTCGGGCATCTCGGCTTCTTTGTCTGTGCCGACGGCCGCATTCCGGAATCGGCGCGGTGTCTGGCGCTTGGCGGCGCCGAAATTCTCGTCAATCCGACAAACTGGGGTGCACCGGATCAATATCTCTATCATGTGCCGACGCGCGCGGTGGAGAACCGTTGCTGGGTGATCGGTGCGACCAAGCCACGGCGTCCGCTTGATCAGCCGCAGGAGATGCTGGCCTATAATCGTTTTACGGGCTGCTCGTTCATCATGAGCCCGACCGGCGAGGTGCTGGTGCAGGCCGGCCCCGACGAAGAGACGATCATCTATGCCGACATCGAACCGTCTGCAGCGCGTGACAAGTCCATCGGCGTCGCGAATGACCTTTTCAAGGATCGAAGGCCGGAGCTCTATTCCGTTTTGACCACGCCTTATGATGATACGCCGCTCTCAAAGGTCATGAGCGAGCCGATCATTCCGGATCAGATGGTGCGGCAGATCGCGGCTATCCAGGTGTCTTCGCCTGGTGAGCCCGAAGAGATTCTGAAGGCGGCCCTCTCTCAATGCATCGAAGCGCAGCGCAATCACGGAGTTGATCTAGCGGTTCTGCCGGAACATTTCCTGTTCGATCCGCAGGCGATCGCGCGCGATCCGAAACGGGCGGCCGACCTGTCCGCCAAAGCGCTCGATGAATTTGTGGCGCTTTGCAGCAGAATTGATCTCTGGCTGTTCGCGCATCTCGTGGAGCAGGACAACGGCCACTTTTACAGCACCGTCCATGCGATCGGCCCCGACGGCGTGCTCGGCAAGTATCGCGCAACACATCTATGGAACGAGGAGCGCGATTGGGCCACACCGGGTGACGAGATTCCGATCTTCTGCACGCCTTTCGGCAATGTCGGCGTCATGGTCGGCTATGAAGGGATCATCCCGGAGGTTGCGCGCGTTCTCGCCTTGCGCGGGGCCGATCTGATTGCTTGGCCGACGACCTGGCGCTCGTCGGCGGAGTTTCGCTATGTCGCGCATGAACGGGCGATGGAAAATCGCATCGTTCTCATCGCGGCGAACCGTCAGGACTCCGCCGTCGAAGGTCCGAGCCTGTTGATACAGCCGGCCGGCTATCCGCAGAATACGCTGGCATCGGAGCTGCCGCACGGCCGTCGTGGCTTCGTCACGCGTTTTGCGCAGCTCTCGGCGTCGCGGTCGAAACGTGAAACCAACAATACTGATCTTCTGATTCATCGTCGTCCTGAACTTTACGAAAAGATCACCGCGCGGCTTGCGACCAACTATTGACGAGGCTCGATCGCGGACATCGCGACAAGAGACTTGGCCGAGATGTTTGGCATGGAATTCGCAATGTTTTGCCGGATCGATTTTGACGATTTCAATGCGAGGGAAGTGACATGTTGAAGGTGAAGAGAAACGGTAAAGCCGTCCGATCTTGTCTGCGTGGTTATGGGCGTATTGTCGCTGTGGCGGGTCTGGTTCTGTCAGCATCTTTCAGTGCGACACTTGTCGCGGCGGAGGAATGGCCGCAACGTCCGGTTCGTTTCTTTCTGCCTTTCGGTCCCGGCAGTGCGGCCGATACCGCTGCGCGTGTCCTCGGCGAGGATCTTGCGGTGCGATGGGGCAAGCCTGTCGTCGTCGAGAACCGTCCGGGTGCCGATGGCCTGATCGCCATCAACGGTTTCATTACCGCGAAAGATGATCATGTGCTGCTTCTGACATCGACCGGCACATTCCTCGCGCATCCCTATGTGCACAAGAAGCTCGACTACAATCTCGATCGCGATCTCGCGCCGATCGGACGGATTGCCGACACGCTGCTCGTGGTCGGTGTGCCGGAAAACCTGAAGGCCAACGACCTAAA
>JAEXXW010000148.1 GCA_023405565.1 Pseudomonadota bacterium | reverse complement strand
GCCGGACCGCACCGGGCTGGGCGGCCGGCCAGCGGAAAATGCGATCCGTCCGCTTCTGGGCGCGCGCCAGTCATCGGTGTTTTCGGTGCCATCGCGCGCTGCGCTCGCAGCGCTGGACTATCGCGAGGCGTGCAACATTGCGCTGGCGACCTCCGATCCGCCGCGCAAGATTTCCAAGCAGCTCTTCATGATCGCACCGAAAATCCGCGAAGTGGATCAAGCCTTGCGCGAAAACGCGGCGCTCGCGGCACGGACATTCGAAGTTCATCCCGAGGCAGCGTTCTGGCGGCTGAATGCCGAATGCGCCCTCACAGAGCCCAAGAAAATCAAGGGCAAGGTCTATGAGCCCGGCTTGCGTCTGCGCCGCGAGCTGCTGGTGACGGCTGGCTTGCCGCGTGCCCATATCGAGGCCATGCCCCCAGCGGGGGCCGCCGCGGATGACCTGCTCGATGCCTTCGCCTGTGCTGCCATCGCGCGGCGCATTCACGCCGGTATTGCGAGACCGCTTCCCGATCCACCGCCACGCGATGTCCATGGGTTGCCGATGGCGATCTGGACGTGAATAACAGTCGTCATTCCGGGGCGCTGCGAAGCGGCGAACCCGGAATGACAAAAACCATGAGAGTGTATCGCCATGAGTTTTCCGAACCGCCTTGTCGAAGGTTACACCGCTTTCATCGGTGGCCGGTTGCGCGAGGAACAAAGCCGCTATCAGGCGCTCGCGGAAAAGGGGCAGTCGCCAGAGATCATGGTGATCGGCTGTTGCGATTCCCGCGTCTCGCCGGAAGTCATATTCGACGCCGGTCCGGGCGAACTCTTCGTCGTGCGCAACGTTGCCAACATCATTCCGCCCTACGATCCTGACGGCCACGCACATGGCGTATCGGCGGCGCTGGAATTCGGCGTCGCCGCGCTGAAAATCAGGCACATCGTCGTGCTTGGTCACGCGCAATGCGGCGGCGTACGCGCCTTCGCCGAAGACGCGGAGCCATTATCGCCGGGCGATTTCATCGGCAACTGGATGAAGCTGATGGCACCGGCGGCGGATAAGGTTGGACCGCGCGGATCGCTGTCGCCTGCCGATTATCTGCGCAAGCTTGAACAGGCGAACATCCTCAACAGCCTCGACAACCTGATGACGTTTCCACGGCTCGCCAAGCTGATCGAACGCGATGACGTGCTGGTGCACGGAGCTTATTTCGGTGTGGCAACAGGCACGTTGTCGGTGTGTACGCGAAACCAGCCGGACTTCGTGCCGGTGGCCCAGGCCGAGCACGCGAAGGTGCTGGCGGGGCCAAAATTCTAGCTGTCATCGCCGGGCTTGACCCGGCGTTCCATCGAAAAAAGAAACGTTGCTTTAAACGATGGATGCGCGGGCCAAGCCCGCGCATGACCGAAGAGGCAACAGCGCGATCAAGCCGCTTTCTGTTTCGCGGTGATCAGCTTGCGATTGATCAGGCTCTCGGCAATCTGGATCGCATTGAGCGCTGCGCCCTTGCGCAGATTGTCGGACACGCACCACAGCACGAGACCGTTATCGACCGTCGGATCTTCGCGCACGCGGCTGACATAGGTCGCGTCTTCGCCGGCCGCTTCATACGGCGTGACGTAGCCACCGTTTTCGCGCTTGTCGACGACCAGCACGCCCGGCGCGTTGCGCAGCACGTCATGCGCCTCGTCGACCGTTATCTCGTTCTCGAATTCTATATTCACTGCTTCCGAGTGACCGATGAACACCGGCACGCGCACACAGGTGGCGGTCAGCTTGATCTTCGGATCGAGAATCTTCTTGGTCTCGGCCACCATCTTCCACTCTTCCTTGGTGTAACCGTCGTCCATGAAGACATCGATATGCGGGATCACATTGAAGGCGATCCGCTTGGTGAATTTCTTGGTCTCAAGTTCGCCAAGCGAATAGACCGCCTTGGTCTGGCGATCGAGCTCGTCCATGCCGTCCTTGCCGGCGCCCGACACCGATTGATAGGTCGAGACGACGACGCGCTTGATCTTGGCCTTGTCGTGCAGCGGCTTCAGCACCACGACGAGCTGCGCAGTCGAGCAATTCGGATTGGCGATGATGCCCTTCTTGGTGAAGCCGGCAATCGCATCGGCATTCACTTCCGGCACCACCAGCGGCACGTCCGGATCCATGCGCCATTGCGACGAATTGTCGATCACCACCGCGCCCTGCGCCGCGATCTTCGGCGACCATTCCTTCGACACGGCACCGCCGGCCGACATCAGGCAGATGTCGATATCGGAAAAGTCGTAATGCTCGAGCGCCTTGGCCTTCAGCGTTTTGTCGCCGTAAGAGACTTCCACGCCCTGCGAACGACGCGAGGCAATAGCGACAACCTCGTCGGCGGGAAACCGCCGCTCGGCCAGGATATCGAGCATTTCGCGGCCCACATTGCCCGTGGCACCGACAACCGCGACCTTGTAACCCATCGTTGACTCTCCGGCGGAAAATCGCCCGCATTTGCGCTCTGCAGAAACCGGGACGGAGGGGCTTCTAAGCGAGAAACAGAGCCATGACAACGTCGGCCTGAAAGACCGTCGAGGGGGGCTGTTTCTTGAGGCAATCTTTGGGGACCAGAAGCGTCCCGTCCCAACCCATTTCCGGCGCGAATTTGTCCGTGGTCAGTCACCTCCGGGCTGATTTTCAGTCCTGGCAGGCGCGGCTTCGCCGCGAGCTGACATTCGCCTGGTTGCGGCTCTCACTGTTTCTGGCGCAGGACCAATGGCTTAAGCGCGCGTCCCAGGCCACGATCCGCGGCTTCGACCAGACCGGTCTTGCCATCGAAAACTTGAGTTGGCGGGCTGCCACCGCAGCGATCCAGACCATCAGGCGCCTGAAGGCCGCACGGACCGCGACGCAACCCTTCGTCCTGCCATCGGAATGGCGGGCGGCGCTGCTGCGGGTCTTCGCCTATCTCGGCGGCATCGCCGTGATTGCGATCATCGCCGCTCAGTTTTTCAAACCATCCAACGTCACGGCCATCCACGAACCGGCGCCGCGATCCGCCTGGATGGAGGTGGACCGACCCTGGCCGGCCTTCGATGTGTCAGTTCCCGGCATCACCGATGAGATGCAATACGCCATCAGCCGCCATGCTGCCGGCGGCGGCCGCAAGGATACGCTGTCGTTCGGCGAATTCGGCAAGACAGACCGTTACGTGAGTTTCGAAATCTACCGTGCCGGCCACGAGGTCGCGACCTTTGGCAAGGCCGACGACGAGA
>JAEXXW010000105.1 GCA_023405565.1 Pseudomonadota bacterium | reverse complement strand
CTATCCAGCGTCTTCATGCAATCTCTGGCGCTGCGCATCGTCGTCGCTTCGACGGGGGTCGTTTCCTATTGTCTGTTGTTTATTTGGGAACTCTGGCGAGGCCGGCAGGAAGGTCTGATGTCGCGCTGGCCGATTATGACCATGATCGGCCTACACGGCTCTTTCTTTTTGATCCGCATTCCCGCCGTGACATCCCTGCCTTTTCCCGTCGGGGCGGAACCATCAAAGCCGCTCGCCGCGCTCCTCATGGTTTTTGGGCCGCTCTTCTATGCCTTCGCGTTGGTCTTCCTGCTGATGGCGCTGACCAAGGAGCGTGCCGAACTCAAACAACGCTATGCGGCCAATATCGATTCGTTGACCGGCATCGCCAATCGCCGCGGATTTACCGAAGTCGCCACCCGCGTCATTGTACGCTCCAAGGCCGATCAGGCGCCACTTGCCTTGCTTCTGTTCGACCTCGACAATTTCAAAGCGATCAACGACCGCTTCGGTCATCGGACCGGAGATCGCGTCCTGACCATTTTCGCCAATACAATCCGGCAAGCCCTGCGCCCACTTGATCTGGTTGGAAGGCTGGGCGGGGAAGAATTCGTCGCGCTTCTGCCGGGTGTCACGCCTGACGTGATGATGGACGTGGCCGAACGGGTCCGGGACTCTTTCGCCATTGTCGCCCGGGACGTGGATGGACAGCACATTTCCGCAACCGTGAGTGTCGGCACCGCGTCAGCCATCCAGGCCGGCTATGACTTCGATGCATTGTATGCCGTTGCTGATGCCGCGCTCTACCGGGCCAAACAGAAAGGCCGTAACCGCATAGAAGCCGGCCGGCCGGCCCTGACGATGCTCACACAGGCGCTGGAGTCGTGACGCGTGCCGCCGGCACCGGTTAAACTATAGCGGCCGGTTCGGGGGACTTCGAAATCATCATGCTGGCTTTGCAATCCGCGCTGGGCGTCGTGGCACTCCTCGCCCTCGCCTGGCTTTTGAGCGAAAAACGTTTTGCCGTGTCGTGGCGGCGCATCGGTGCCAGCCTTGCCCTGACCATCCTGCTGGCCATCCTTCTATTGAAATTGCCGGCTCTGCGAACGGCCTTCGCCGCGACCAATGGAGCCGTCGATGCGATCGCCGCCGCCACGCGAGCGGGCACGTCGTTCGTATTCGGCTATATCGGCGGCGGTACCCCGCCCTTCGATCCGAAAACGCCGGGATCCGATTTCGTCCTCGCGTTTCAGGCCCTGCCGCTCGTTCTCATCATGAGTGTGCTCACAACGCTGCTGTTCTACTGGCGCATCCTGCCGCCGATTGTTCGCGGCTTTTCCTGGCTGCTGGAGCGGCTGCTGGGAATCGGCGGTGCCGTCGGTTTGTCGACGGCCGCCAATATCTTCGTCGGCATGGTCGAGGCGCCCCTCTTCATCCGGCCTTATCTGGCAAAACTGACGCGCGCCGAATTGTTCATCGTCATGACCGGTGGCATGGCCGGCATCGCCGGCACCGTACTCGTGCTCTACGCGACGATCCTCCGCACCATCATTCCCGATGTCGCAGGTCATCTGCTCATCGCCTCGGTGCTGGGCGCGCCGGCTGCGATCCTTGTCAGCGAGCTGATGGTGCCGGAAACAAACGAGACTGCAACCGCCGGAGAATACGCCGATCCTCCACCGGTCGCAGGCTCAACGATGGATGCGATCGTCAAAGGCACCAGCGAAGGCCTCGCGCTGCTGCTCAACATCGTCGCCATGCTGATCGTGCTGGTGGCACTTGTGCATCTGGCCAACGCCATTCTCGGACTGATCCCGGAGATGGGTGGCGCCAAGATAACACTGCAACGCCTCCTCGGTTACGCCATGGCGCCGGTCTGCTGGCTGATGGGCCTGCCCTGGAATGAAGCGTTGCGCGGCGGCGAACTGATGGGGATCAAGACCATCCTCAACGAGTTCATCGCCTATGTCGAATTGTCGAAACTCGGTCCGGACGCCCTGAGCGAGCGCTCCCGACTGATCATGCTTTATGCGCTGTGCGGCTTTGCCAATTTCGGATCGCTGGGTATCATGATTGCCGGCCTGACCACGATGGCGCCGGAGCGCCGCGATGAAATCATAGCCCTCGGCCCGAAAACCATTGTCTCCGGCACGCTCGCAACCTGCGTCGTCGGCGCAATCGTTGGCGTGCTGAATTATTGAGGGTGACCGGAACGCTTGGCCGTCAGCAGAAACAGCATGAAAGCGGCCACGAAAAAGCTGACGGCGACAAACCCGATCAGCCGGTAATACTCATTGGCGAACAGAATGCCGGCAATGCCGGAACCGGTCGCCTGTCCGACATAAAGCACCGACGTGTTGAGCGCCACAGTCGCACTGGCCAGCTCAGGTGCTTCCATCACCAGCCGCGCCTGCTGCATCGAATTGGCGGAAGCCACTCCCAGCCCGAAGAGTGCAATCCCGGCGCCCATGACGATCAGATCGCCCGCACCGAACGCCCAGACAAGGCCCCCCACGATCAAGACAGAAATGAAAACGCCGAGCGTGAACTGAACGCCAAGACGGCCGACGACGCTGGTCGCAATCAAATTCCCGATGATGCCAGCACCGCCAAGCAGAGAAAAGAAGACCGCAGGCACATTTGGCCCGGCGGCCGTGAATTTGGCCAGCACTGCAGCCATATAGATCGTGATCGCGAACATGCCGGACATCTGCAACAGCGTGACCAGCAGGATCAGAATCAGGGCCCGATTTTGCGCA
>JAEXXW010000021.1 GCA_023405565.1 Pseudomonadota bacterium | reverse complement strand
TCTATGGTGGCGCGTTCACGCCGACCGAGGCTGCGGGCATTGCCTGTATTTATTCGTTACTCGTCTCGGTCTATGTCTACCGGGAGCTGACTTGGAGCGATGTCTGGCGGATCGTCATGGACTCGACCGTCCTCGTTGCTCAGATCATGATACTCGTTGCCGTGGCCGGCGCTTACGGCTGGCTCATCACCACTAGCGGCCTGCCGCAACAGTTCGTAAGTTTTATCGAGAGCCTTCATCTCCAAGTCTGGGTTCTGCTGCTGATCTTCAATGTTGTGTTGCTGTTCGTCGGCAGCGTTCTGGAGCCGCCTCCGGCGATTCTGATTCTCACTCCTTTGTTGGCGCCCGTGATGGCGAGTGCGGGTGTCGATCCAGTACATTTTGGCCTGATCGTAACCATCAACCTGGCCATCGGCATGTGCCTTCCGCCATTTGGGCTGAATCTGTTCGCATCAAATGCTCTGTTTAAGATGCCGATGTCGCAGCTTTACGTTGGCGTGATACCTTTTCTCGTGATCTATCTATTGGTGCTGATGCTGATGACCTATGTGCCGTCGCTGACGATGGTGCCACTTGAATGGTACAGGGGTGGCTAGCTCCAGGCGTGCCGCAGACAAAGCAGGGGCTGGCCGTTTGGCCAGCCTTTTGCCTCGACCATGCTCCAACGCCTGCTTGCATTTTGGGCACCGGAAAGTCAGTGGGGCGGGCCGCCGCATGAACCTGCATCCAGGACCGGAATTTCCGTGAATAAATAGGAGTCGGACTTACGGAAATCTGATATTTCAGACCGCTCTTGCCGGATGCAATGTCAGGACTGCGCTGAAATGAAAAAGAAACGTGACGTTTTCTGGGTGGACCTAGACAAGAAGGTTCATGCCTATGAATTCTCGGACTACATGATCAAGGTTGCACAGGCGCGTCATGTAATTCGCAAAGTCTATATGCTCATCGATGATTGCGCGCGCGAATACAACCTTGTGCCGCTCGAGCACCAAGCTCTGATCCAG
Organism: Pseudomonadota bacterium; assembly: GCA_023405565.1. GTDB lineage: Bacteria > Pseudomonadota > Alphaproteobacteria > Rhizobiales > Xanthobacteraceae > Pseudorhodoplanes. The sequence continues at coordinate 1,903 of JAEXXW010000021.1, read as the reverse complement.
ATTTATGGCGCCACCGACCAGGGATTGCCGATTGGGCGCATTGCCGAGCGGCTTAATGTTGTTCAGGCACTGGCCTCGAGGCTGGTCCAGCAGCTTGAAGCAGCCGGGCTGGTGCGCCGGATCCGATCAAAGACGGACCGCCGCACCATATTCGTTCATATCACAGCAAAGGGAGAGACACGCCTGTTCGATATTGTCGAGAAGGCACACGAACGAATGGAGACATTTCGCTCTCAGGTTGAGCCTGAAGAGCGGCAAGCACTGCACGAGATCATTGCGTTCTACGTGGGCGGCGCCGAGCGTCGGCGCAGTTCGAAATAAACGGGCACCGCCTGTTGACGATTGACCTGTCATCAAGTGTTGGGGTGTCGCCGCAGATTTGCCAGCGCCTCGTCAAGCGAGATCACATCGGCATATTTTTGTTGCAGGTCGAAAAGGTTTGCCTCGTGCGGGCCTTCGGCTCGATCGCCCACACAATCCCGCACCACCATGGGGCGGAAGCCGGCGCACATTGCATCGACGGCCGAAGCGCGCACGCAACCGCTTGTCGTGCAACCAGTGATGATCAAAGTGTCGACGCGCTGTCCCGTCAGCCAGCTTGCCAGATTGCTGCCGATGAAGGCGGATGGATATTGTTTATCGATAACGAGTTCACCCGGAACCGGGGCGAGTTCGGGAACGATTTCGGCGTTGCTGCTGCCGATCGTCAACAGATTGTTGGTCGGGAGCTTGACATTGAACAGGCCGAAATTGCTTTTATCATCGGCATAGACATGCCGCGTGTAGGCAATGGGAATGCCGACATCACGGGCCTCTTTCAGAAGCGTCACCGTGTTGGCGATCGCCTCCGGTATGTTGCCGCCACCCAGGACATTCGGGTCTGCAAAGCCGCGTGTGAAGTCGATAATGACAAGCGCGGACGCTGCGCCGAAGCCCAGTCTCTGGCCGAATCCCTGCCGCTGATAGACTGACACGCCGCCTTCTACCATGTCCCAAACCTTTCATAGAGAGCGTATTGACGCGCCGAAAATACATAACATAAGTTACATACATGGTTCGCAATGGCAATACCAAAGAAATCGGGAACATGCCCGGACAGCCTGCTGTCCGGGGTAACATAAGCAGCGCCGACCGGCATGGATGGCGCCCTAACAGCAGAACGTGGAGCGGAGAAGGTGCCGATGAGTGAGGTCAAACGAATTCTCGTCGCCGGCGGCGGTGTTGGTGGGCTGGTTGCGGCGATTGCGTTTGCCCAGCGCGGCGTGCAGGTCAGGCTCATTGAACGGCGGGAAAATTTCGACATTCCGGGTGTTGGTCTTGGACAGCCCGCGAATGCTTTGCGCGTTTATGACGCTCTTGGCGTATTGGAAGAAGTTATCGACCATGGTTTCATTTACGACCATATGACGATCTTCGATGCGCAGCGCCGTTTGATAGCTGAGCACAAGTTCATCCTTGGCGATGAGCGGATACCGGCCGTTTGCGCGTTGGCACGTTCCGATCTGCACCGTATCCTCTTGAATGAGGCGACCCGGTCTGGTGTGGAGCTGGGCTTAGGGCTCACCATTACGGACTATGATGAAAGCAACAAGGATTGCGTCACTGCCACATTATCGGATGGAAGCAGCGATACGGTCGATCTGGTCGCCGGGTTTGATGGGATACGGTCCGCAACCCGCCAGCATCTGGTTGGAACGATGTTTGCCCCGCGTCACTGTGGCTTTGGTGCATGGCGCATCCAGGTGGAGCGGCCAGACGATGTCTCGGGCATGGAGTTCTTGCAGGGTCTTGGTGGCAAGGCCGGCGCCATGCCGATCACCAAGGACAAGATGTATCTTTTCAATATTCGACCGGAGCCCGCTGGCGCTTTCTATGAACGCAAAGACATGGCGCGACTATGGAA
>JAEXXW010000712.1 GCA_023405565.1 Pseudomonadota bacterium | reverse complement strand
CTGCTGGTGGTGCCGGCACTGTATGCCTTGTGGTTCCGCGTCCGGAGCGATGAATCCGTTGTGACGTCGGATGATCGGCTCACCGGGCATTCACGGACGGAGCCAACGCCTCTCGCGGCGGAGTGAGACGGGGGCCGAAGTCATCCTGACAGTGACGTCATCCTGACAATATTGGCGTTCCGACTTTGATGGAATCAAAGCCGGGATTCCAGTCCTTTGTTTTGACGCGTTTTCTTCACGCGAACCGGTATCCGCTTCGTTCGAAGACGCTCTAGGTTCTAGATGTTGCATATCCATGCAACAGGGTTTCGATGGCGCTATCGATCGTGCGCTCGACGTCCGACCACGCTGGTTTGTCACCCATCAGCGCCAGATAGAGCGAATTGGTGACGATCATGTCGTGGTATTGAACTGCGAGAGCATGCGGGTCGGCGGGCCGCAATGCGCCACTTCGCTGCTTGGCGGCGATGAATGTGGCCATCGCAGCGCGGGAGCGACCGGGGCCGCTTTCAAACCATGTGCGGGCGAGTTCCGGAAAGCGGCCGGATACGGCGATGACGAGGCGTTGGAATGCGATGTGGCGATCCTCGAGCAAGATTCGCATCAGCGTCATTCCAAGCACGCGCAAGCCATCCGCTGGCTCCAGACTGGAAACGTCGAGGCTGTTAAATGTCACGAGAAAATTCGCGCACATCTGCTGGACGCTTTCGCTGAGCAAGCCTTCCTTGCCGCCAAAATTCCGGTAAAGGCTCGTCTTTGACCCGCCGACGACGCGGACGACTTCATCAATCGTGACCGCGTCGTAGCCCTGTTCGAGAAAGAGGTCGGTTGCGGTGTCGACGATCTTGTCCCGGCGCGCCAGGCCCTTCGATGTCATGCGCGAGGCAGGCGAAGGTTCGCTGTCGGACATCATTGCGGATCCTTCCCGGTGTCTTTTTTGTGATGCAGATGATGGGCCGGGCGGAAGCCGCGTCGATCAACATGCTGGCTGTAGAGCAGGCTGGCAATGACCAGAACAACGCCGGCTGTTTGCACCGCATTCGGGATGAAGCCGCGAAAAACGGCGTCGAGGATGAAAGCCGTGATCGGCGTCAGCAGGAAGAAGGGGGCGACATGCGCGGCGCCTGCTCCTTCGATCGCCTTGAACCACAGAACGAAGGCCAGTGCGGTGATGAACAGCGCAAGGATGACGAAGCCGACAATATTCAGAGCGGAAATGCTTTGAGGGATGTCGGAAAAAACGACCGCAGCGACGCTGAGCTCAACACCCGCAACGAGAAGCTGCCACGCGGTGAAGCCGATCAGGGATTTCGGACGTCCCCATTTGTGTACCAGAATGCCGCCGAGTGCGACGGACAGGGCGCTGCCCAGGGCAGCCGCAACGCCAATCAGATCGATGCCGGCATTGTCCTTCAGCACGACCATCGCAACGCCGATCGCGCCCACCAATACGGCGCCGACCTTGCTTGCCGCCGGGATTGCACCAAGCAAAGGCCACGCGAGCAGAATCATGAAAAGCGGGCCGAGCGCCTGGAATGTCGCGGCCACGCCGCCGGGCAGACGGATGGCAGCGACAAAAAGCAGACCAAAGAACAGGCCGCTGTTCAGTGTCCCGAGCACGACGATGCGGACCCACCAGTCCCGGGGCGGCACTTCCCGGACGAAAAGAAGAAGTGGCAGGCCACCGCCAAGCGCCCGCATCGCTCCGATGAAGATGGGATTGTGCGGGAGCATGGTGGTGGTGGTGATGTAGGTCAGACCCCAAAGAGTGGTGGCGATCGCGGCTGAAATCTTGGGGTTCATGACACTCCTGACACGAGAACGGCGTCCCGAATATTTTGTACAATTCAGTACCAATAAAGTACGATATTGTACATTCAAGTCCGTTCTTCGTGTTTGTGAGGAGAATTCAGCCCCGGACGCCGAGGTATTCCTTCCAAATTGGAATCAATGATCTCCAGTTCGGACGGATAATCATGTGCTCGTCCGAGGTGCACATTGCCTCAGTCATTTTCGCAGGGAGGTCTCTCATGATCGACATCAGCACCGCACCTTATGCCGCCCTTCTCCTTCGCCTGGCGCTTGGGATTTTGTTCCTCGCCCATGCGGGGCTGAAAATCTTCGTCTTCAAGCCTTCTGGCACGGCCGCTTTTTTCAGTTCGCTCGGTCTGCCGGGATGGTTCGCCTATGTGACGATCCTTTGCGAGCTTGCGGGAGCCGCAGCGCTGATCCTCGGGATTTGGCCGCGTCTTGCCGCGTTGGCGCTGGTTCCGATTCTTCTTGGCACGATCGTGATGGTGCACGGCAAGGCCGGCTTCTTTTTCGACAGCCCCAAAGGCGGCTGGGAATATCCGGCATTCTGGATCGTCGGCCTGATCGTGCTTGCCCTGTTGGGCGACGGCGCCCTGGCTCTGGTCCCCACGCCTTTCGTCGGTGGCCATTAATCTCCGGAGGTTTGGTATGACCGCTCAAGCAACAACCATGGAAAAACGGCCCGATCATTCCGATCGCAACACATCATCGCGCAGCGCGCCCGTCGATCTGTCGATGGGGCGGGTTGCGCTGACAGTCAGCGACCTCGACCGGGTCAGCGCCTTTTACGAGCAAGCGGTTGGACTTCATCTGCTGCGACGGGATGGCGAGACAGCGACGCTCGGCACCGGCCACAACACACTCC
>JAEXXW010000671.1 GCA_023405565.1 Pseudomonadota bacterium | reverse complement strand
TTGTGCTGCGGCCCGACATGTATGCCGAGGCGATGATTGAAACCGGCAACAACGAGCCCGTGCTCGCTGTACCGGACTCGGCTGTCATAGACAGTGGTGATCGCCAGATCGTGCTTGTCGACAAAGGCAGCGGCAAATTCGAGCCGCGCCCCGTTAGCCTGGGCCGCCATGGCGATGGCTATGTCGAAGTCACCCATGGCGTGACGGAGGGCGACATCGTTGTCACCTCTGCGAACTTCCTCATTGACGCCGAAAGCAATCTGAAGAGCGCGCTCAAAACCTTGACCAGCGAGACAAGGCCATGATCGCAAAGCTCATCGCCGCATCCGCGCGCAATATTGTCCTGGTACTGATCGGCACCGTCTTTGCGGTGGTGGCAGGGCTATATGCAGTGCTGCATCTGCCCCTCGATGCCATTCCCGACCTGTCTGATACGCAAGTCATCGTCTATACCGAGTATTCCGGCCAAGCCCCGCAGGTGATGGAGGACCAAGTCACCTACCCCATCGTCAGCGCCATGCTGACAGTGCCGAAATCCCGCGTCGTGCGCGGCTTCTCGTATTTCGGTGTGTCGTTCGTCTACGTCATCTTTGAAGACGGCACGGATATCTATTGGGCGCGCTCACGCGTGCTTGAATATCTCAACGCCGCCGCGCGAAGACTGCCGGCCGGCGTGACGCCAACCCTCGGCCCGGATGCAACAGGGGTCGGCTGGGTCTACCAGTATGCCCTACTGGCGAAGGACAAGAACCTCGCCGAGCTGCGCTCCCTTCAGGATTGGTATCTCCGCTACGGTCTCGCCAAAGCCGAAGGCGTTGCGGAAGTCGCAAGCGTCGGAGGCTTTGTTAAACAGTATAATGTCGTCGTCGATCCCCAACGGCTTCGGACTTTCGGGATACCCTTGGCCAAAGTGCGCGAGGTCATCCGCGCCAGCAACATGGATGTCGGTGGCCGCACCGTTGAACTCTCGGAATTCGAATTCGTCGTGCGCGGACGCGGCTACATCAAAGGCATTCCCGACCTGAAAAAGATCGTCCTGAAAAACGAGGGCGGCACACCGGTCTTGCTGCAAGACGTTGCGCAAGTTGAACTTGGTCCAGACGAGCGCCGTGGGCTTACAGAACTCAATGGCGACGGCGAGGTTGCAAGCGGCATCGTGCTGCAAAGAATCGGCGCGAACGCACTCAACGTTATCGACTCGGTCAAGAAACGGTTGGGCGAACTCTCATCGTCCCTGCCGGAAGGCGTAAGCATCCAGGCCGTCTACGATCGCTCCACCCTTATTCACGACGCCATCCAGACCCTTCGCCGGACCTTGCTGGAAGAAAGCCTGATCGTGGCATTGGTCTGCGTCGTATTCTTGCTGCATGTACGCAGCGCGCTGGTTGCCATCATCATGCTGCCGGTGGGCGTCCTGATGGCATTCGCGGCCATGCACGTGCTCGGCATCGGCTCAAACATCATGAGCCTGGGCGGAATTGCGATTGCGATCGGCGCCATGGTCGATGCCGCCATTGTCATGATCGAAAACGCTCACAAACACCTTGAGAGGGCTCCCGCTGACAAGCCGCGAATCGAGATCCTCATTGAGGCAGCGGCGGAGGTTGGACCCGCGCTGTTCTTCAGTCTCCTTATCATCACCGTCTCCTTCCTCCCGATATTCACGCTCGAAGCGCAGGAAGGCCGCCTCTTCAGCCCGCTGGCGTTCACGAAGACCTTCGCCATGGCCGCAGCAGCGCTGCTATCCATCACACTGGTGCCAGCACTGATGATCCTGTTCGTCCGGGGTCGCATCATCGCGGAGTACAAGAACCCGCTGAACCGCGCGCTGATCTGGCTGTACCGGCCCTTCATCCGGATTGTGCTTCAACACAAGCTGCTCACCATTGCCGTGGCCGTGGCGGTCCTGGCGGCAAGTTATTGGCCTGCCTCGCGGATTGGCACCGAATTCATGCCAAACCTCAACGAAGGCACACTCATGTACATGCCGACAACATTGCCCGGCATTTCAGTGACCAAAGCGGTCGAACTGCTTCAGACCCAGGACCGCATCATCAAAAGCTTCCCGGAAGTCGCGTCTGTCTTCGGCAAAGCCGGACGAGCCGGCACCGCGACGGACCCTGCGCCGACCGAAATGTTCGAGACCATCATTACCCTCAAACCCAAGGAGCAGTGGCGCGCTGGTGTCACCACGGATTCCCTGATTGCGGAAATGGACAAGGCGCTCCAGTTCCCCGGCGTCTCCAACGCCTGGACCATGCCCATCAAAGCCCGCATCGATATGTTGGCAACAGGCATCCGTACTCCGGTCGGCATCAAGGTCTTTGGCAAGGATCTTGGCGAAATCGAGCGCGTGGCGCGCGAAGTTGAACAGGTTGTCAAAAAAGTGGAAGGAACCTCCAGCGCCTATGCAGAGCGCATCATCGGTGGCTACTACCTCGACATAACCCCCAACCGCGATGCAATCGCCCGCTACGGCCTCATGGTGGGCGAAGTCCAGGACGTGATTGCAACCGCCCTTGGCGGCGAACCGGTCACAACCACCGTCGAAGGCCGGGAACGCTACACGGTCAATGTGCGATATCCCCGCGACCTCCGCAGCAATCCCAAAACGATTGCAAGCGAAGTGCTTGTACCCATTGCCGGCGGCGCCACAGTGCCGCTTGGCGAAGTTGCTTCGGTTGCCCTCGCACGCGGCCCCACCACGATCCGCACCGAAAACGGCCAACTCGTCGCATACATCTATGTTGATATCCGCGACCGTGATCTCGGAAGCTATGTCGCGGAAGCACAGAAAGCGGTCGCCGATAGCGTAACTCTCCCCGCTGGCTACTTTGTCACCTGGAGCGGTCAGTTCGAGTATCTGCAACGGGCCGAGGCGCGCCTTAAAGTCGTCGTGCCTCTTACCCTGATGATTATCTTTCTCCTGCTCTATCTCAATTTCCGCGCCCTCACCGGCACGCTGATTGTAATGCTGTCCCTGCCTTTTGCGCTTGTTGGCGGCGTCTGGATGCTATGGTGGCTCGGCTTCAACTTTTCTGTAGCCGTCGTGGTCGGCTTCATTGCCCTAGCCGGCGTTGCAGCCGAAACCGGCGTGGTCATGCTCATCTATCTCGACAACGCACTGGCGGAAATCCGCGCCGAACGCGAAAAGCAAGGCAAGCAATTCACACGAGCCGACCTGCACCAGGCGATCATGCTGGGCGCCGTCGATCGCGTCCGCCCTAAAATTATGACCGTCGTTGCCATCATGGCGGGTCTGCTTCCCATTCTTTGGAGCACAGGCGCAGGCTCGGAAGTCATGCAACGCATCGCGGTGCCGATGATAGGCGGCATGATTTCCTCCACCGTCCTAACCCTGTTGGTCATCCCCGCCATCTATGGCCTCGTAAAGGGCTGGAGGCTCCGAAAAGTCATCTGACGGTGTATTTCGCCACATCCGCTCTGCAATCTTGCGTTCTTCCTCGCCGATCACGTCTCCGTAGATAGCGGTCGTTTTCAGAGAAGCATGCCCCAGCCATCGCTGCACAAGGTGGGGTGGAATCTGCCGTTCAAAAGCGCGGACACCAAAGGTGTGCCTCAATCCCTTGGGACTGGCGGCAACGCCACCAATGCCGGCGTCATGCATCACTCTCTTAACCCGCCTCCATGCCGTCGACCGACTCCAACTCCAAAGGCGTCCTGCCGCCTTGCCAACATCCATCTGCAACGCACGCAGATTGAAAAGGTCCTGTAGTTCCTCGATGACCAGTGGAGGCATGGGCACCTGCCTTACCACGCCGGGCTTCCTGCGCTTCAGCGTACGAATGGCAACCGCTTCGTTCTGAAGGTCAACGGAATCCGCCCGCGTGGCCAACACTTCCGATAACCGGCCGCCACTCCATGCCAGCAACAAACAAAAGACAAATTCCGACCGCCCCAGCATATAGGCAGCCCGAAAAAACCGACGTTGCTCATCAGCGGTGAGATATTTCCGTTCGCCGGCCGCACTGTAAAGGCTCATTCCGGCACGGTCTTCCCGTTGCATCGTGCCTGATGCCTTCTTCTGTCGCCATGCTGCAACAGTATGGCTGATAGTGTTTCAGCCGCGAAAGCCTTGATCAGAGCCACGAAACAGCGGAGTCGATCAGAAGTAGCAAACTCAAAAACCAAATTTCAAGCAGTCTTTTCAATAATAACAATCGTTTGAAACACTATCAGCCATAGCGTTTCAGCCAATGAAGAGATTCTAGAGCAGCGGGCCTTTTCCCTCAAGGGAGATTTGCAATGCGCGTTGCTCTAAGCCTTGCCTTGGCCTTTGCCTGCCATCCTGCGTTTGCCCAAGAGCGCATCCAGGTATTGGATTTTCGATCTTGGAATTACACACAGGTTCCGCCTCCCAGCATAGATGTGGGCGGACAATCGAAAACCCTCGATATTCTTGGCTTCTATACCGGAAGAGACGGGCTTAGCTCAGTCCGCTATGCCGAGACCTTCTTCAAGCAAAACGGTTACGTGGCGAAGAACAATTACCGTCCGCTCGAATGCCGTGGAAAAACGATGGTGGGCATCTCCACGTCGTTCATCTCGGAAATTGTGGCCACCAAAACCAATAACGACGCCGATGAAACGGTTGAGATAAAGTTCGCCTCGCCGCTACACAACAGCCAGATTGTAAGTATCAAGCGTGTCATTGAATACAGAACGCAAGCAGAGAACGCGCCATCCGGCGACGCCATAAAGCAGACCCTCATCAACAAGTACGGGCATATCGTCAAAGTTGATCCCGGCAGCGGCGGCCCCATGGGCTTCATGCAGTGGAAAGCCTACGGCTCCGTACTGGCTGCATCGTTTAGCTATTTCCAGGCTCGTCCGGGCATCATCCAAAAAATGGTGATGCTGCAAGATGCGATGGACGGCCCCGATTATGTGTCAAGCCGACTGGCGCAAGAAGACCAACAAACAATCTGCCGCGACACAGCACCACTCGACAACCAACGCATTCAGAAAATGAACGCGCAAGGTTCGTCGAACCTGCCCAAATTCTAGGACCACCGGCGCCGCGGACATTACGTACGCAGGATTAGTGCAGCGCGTTGTGCGGCGCCAATTCATCTCAGAGGAGGTTGCTTTGCGTGTCGTCAGGATTCTCATCGCGGCTGCGATCTGTTTCGTATCGCCCGCTTTCGGCACACCAACGTTTTCACAGGGATTTCCCTATCTTGGCGGCGATCGTCCCGACGCCTTTCTCATTCCAGATGGCACCTATGAAGCGTGCGAACTCACTCAATCCGCGAGTGAGCGCGTCCGCACCTGCACAGCCTACGTTACCGACGCAAGGAATTTTCATGCGGGTAGCCAATATCGGCGAATGAACGCCTATTTGCTGCTCGGCGATGCCTATTGCGATCTGGGAGAATTCAACAAGGCTGTGTCAGCGTATTTTGACGGTGAGCGCCAGAATCCCACCAGCGCATTGCCTGCTGCAGGAAGGGCATGGGCCTATTACAAGCTGAACAACCTCGACCTGGCGCTCGCCGACGCCAACAAATCAATTGCCATCAACCCGAACCAATCAATTGCCTACGGCACGCGCGGGGCAGTCCATGAAGCTATGGGCAAGACCGCCGAGGCTATCCAAGATTATCAAGCAGGTGTTCGCAACAAGAACGACTATGAATACGGAATCCGTGCCTTAAGACGTCTCGGAGCCGCCTTTCCATCAGGCGTAACTGATCCCGAAACAGTCAGGGCCACACCGCATGCGCCTGACCCCGGCATCGTATTTGCCCGGCAGCGCTATTTGTCGCCCCGCCAGCGTCAAAACCAAGGGGACGTGGGTGGTCAAGTTGAGAGCGTGATGCCGGGGTCCATGGCGCACCGCGCCGGCATAAACGCCGGTGATTTCATTATCTCCGCTGGTGGTCGCCGTGTCGTGACAGCGTTTGAACTTCGTCAGGCACTTGATGCAGCACGCAACGAGGCCAAACGCTCGGTCAATGTTTTCGTCGCGGGTCCCGCCGGCCAGCGCCACGTGACGTTGAGCTGGTGATTGGGGCGCGCGATGCAGCCAACAAATCCGATTGCCGGAATTTCAGCTTCTTTCTGAAAAGGGGATTTTTATGCGACTTACGATGGTAGCGGCCGGAGCGGTCGCGGCTCTCGCCTGCCAGTCGATGCCTGCGGACGCACAGACCGAAGTCTTGAACTTTAGCAACTGGAACTACGTCGAAGGCCCAGCGCCATTTTTGATGGTCGACGGCCAAAAGAGGTCAATCGATATTCTGGGATTCTCCGTCAGAATGACGGGCTCGAGTGCACTGGCACACGCGGAAAGCTTCTTCAAAAATAACGATTATGTCCTGCGTACCAACACCCGGAAAATCGAATGTACCGGTAACACGATGATCGGTACGTCCTCGCCATACATGTCGGAGATCCAAGGCAGAAAGCGGAACAACGACTTCACCGAAGAGGTCAACATCTCTCTTGCGACGCCAATCCACGGAAATCAGATTACGTTTCTGAAGCGGGAAATTGTTTACAACAACCAGGACACCCGCCCGTCTTATCAGACGGTCGTAAAGAGCCTCATCGATAAATATGGCCCCACCAACCTGCAGGCCAGCATTATGGAGTGGAGAACCGAAGGTGCCCACCTTATCGTCCGCCTCTACGGCGTCCCGGAAGGCGCCCTATCGACGATGAACATGGAGCTGCGCGGAACTGATGGAAAACGGCCAAGCGACGAAATGTTCTTCGTCCTCGCAAGAAAACAGGTCTGCGATAAAGTACGCGCCATTGAAAAGCAGCGGATTGATGAGATCAACGCAAAAGGAACAAACGCTCCCAAACTTTAATCATCATGCAATACCCCCATATGAAAGTGTATTGTGGACCAACAGTAAAGTAAGTGCCTCACATGCAAAGGCTTTCTTTGGTCGCAGCTGGCGATACATCTGACGTTGGACCTATACACGCTTAGTCTTTGATGCGGGGTAACGACCCTGACCTAACTCTTTGGGCATCCCCTTCCCTCGTGCCAGCCTGCTCGCATGAGGGTGCTGCTTTTGCTCATACGGGTGTTTTGGCTTGTCGTGCGTATCGCATGGAAGGCCACCCGTTATTCTATCCATTGCGTCATAATCCTTCACCGCTGGGGCGGCTTCAGCCCCGGCGGCACATTAGGCACCGCCCGTTTCGCATCCGATTGGGAAATGTTCTGGGCCGGCGTCCGACGCGGCAAAGGCCCGATCGTCGGCCGCCGCGGCCGCTCTTTTTTGCGCTTCAACAAGGACGGCATGATTACCGTGTTTGCTCCGATGGGCGCCGGCAAGGGTGTCGGAATCGTTATTCCCAACCTTCTGTCCTATCCCGGCTCCATCGTCTGCACCGACATCAAGGGCGAGAACCACGCCATCACAGCCCGTCGCCGCCGCAAGTTCGGCAAGGTCCGCCGCCTCGACACCACACAGCCTCTCATTTCAGACGGTTTTAATCCTCTCGACATGATCCGCATCGGCTCATGGCACGAAAAGGACGATGCGGAGGCCCTGGCCAAGCTGATGGTGATTCCGGAAGGCCAAGGCTCTCACTGGGACAGCAAAGCCGAAGGCCTCCTCACCTGTTTGATATTGCATACAGTCCATCTGGACGCAGATCGCCGCACCCTCGCCCACGTGCGTATGCTCTCGACATTACCACCGCAATCATTCCAGGAACTGCTACGCCATATCTCGACGAATGGCAGCTTGGCCTCGGCCGAGCTCGCCACAAGCTTTATTGCGATGGATGGAAGCGAGGAATTCCGGAGTGTTCTTTCCAATACCGAGAAAGCCACTCGCATCTGGTCCTCCGGGAGCCCCGCCGGAGAAATCGCCAGCCGCTCGTCATTTCAACTGTCCGAGCTGATCGACGGCAACACCACGCTCTTCCTCGTCGTCGACGAAGAAAAGCTGCTGGTCTATACCGGCTTTCTGCGTGTGATGGTCGGCAGCGTGATCAACACGATGACCCGCGCCAAACACGGCAAACGTCCCCGACATAAGGTGCTGCTTCTGCTCGACGAAGCCGCGGCCCTTGGCACACTTGAACCGCTAGAACGCGGTGTTGGCTACCTGCGCGCCTATTGCACACCAATCCTCATCTTCCAGGACATGAACCAGCTGCGCGAACTCTATCGCCGCGCGGGCTCCTTTCTGGCCAACGCGACCTGCAAGGTTTTCTTTAACGTCGCAGACCTTGATGCAGCCAGATTCCTGTCGGAACTGGTTGGCCAAGCCGCGACCTTCTCGCGCAATGAAGGGACGTCTCGCGCAAACACCGACCTGCTTTATCACAACATGTCGCTTGGAATTTCAGAGACCAGCCGATGGCTGCTTGACCCCTCCGAGGTCATGCGCCTTCCGGGTCATCTGTCCCTGGTATTTTATCGCAGCGATATCCTGCGCTTCCCCGTGCTAGCCCGTAAAATAAACTATCGCCAATGGCGGCATATTCATTGGTGGGGAAAATTCGACCGCTGGCACTGATTACATAATGCTTCGCTGAATTTGAACGTCGACCGACTGAATCAGCGTTTCATCTTCATCCGGCGTACGTGAGCTGTTCACACGCTTCGACACCGGGATCTTATTGAGCAAGTCTTCCGGAGCCGGGACCAAACTCTCTCTCCCTAACTCTCCCGACAACCAGCCATCAAACTGCGCCGGCTGCAAAAGCACCGGCATCCGGTCATGAACCTCAGCAACGAATTTGTTGGGCTCGGTGATGATCATAGAACAGGACTTCAAAGGCTGCCCTGTTTCCTTATCAGTCCACTCATCCCAGATGCCGGCAATGCTCAGGACCGGACCTTGCCCTGTGAAGTACCAAGGCTGCTTCTCTTTGCCGATGGTCTGCCATTCGTAATATCCCGACGCGGGAATGATGCAGCGCTTGGACTTGAACGCACGACGAAAAAATGGCTTTTCATGAACCGTTTCCGCTCTCGCGTTGAACGTCGCGAGACGCAATTCCTTCAGGGGCTTTGACCACCATGAAGGAACGAGCCCCCATCTCATTTCCTGGAGTTCCTTTTGCCCGTCCTTTGAAGTGATGACATCCACTCTCGTGGTCGGGCAGATATTGTAGCGCGGCTGGAAATTCGATTTGGCGAGAGTGAGCATGTAGAGGGCATAAAGCTCCGCCCACGTGTACATCCGTGTGTACCGACCACACATGTCACCGTCCCTACCTCTTGCTGTCGAGATACCATCCCCACGACCGCTCCACCAACTGCATCTCCTGGATAAGGTTGGTTTCGACCCTTGCCATAGCGCTTTCGGGGTCCGGATATTCCCCAAGGAAAGTGTTGTTCAGGGTGGCGGTATAGGTCTTCGGCTCCCCGACATGTTCCTTGGCGACGACCTGGCACCGGAAGGCATTGGCGATTTCGAGGGACCAGAGTTCCACCCGGCGGTTTTTGGTCCATTTCGACATGAAATCCTCCTTGAACTGGGGAGGCGGATATGAGAACAAAAGAGGAACATCCGTCAAGGAGGAACCCATGGATTTCCGGGATCTGTTCACCGACGAAACCCACCGAAAATGGAAGGAGATGATGGACGAGGAATTCCCGTTCCAGGTCGATCTTCCCTATGAGGTCGATAAACCGACCCTCACCCGTATCGTGAAATTCTGTGAGCCCCATGATGTGTGGAGCGCCGCCGTCCATCGTCCTGACGGGGAATTCATGAGGGTCGGGTTCAAGGATTCCAAAGCGGCCAGAAACTTTCGGCGCAAGTTCAATGGTGAGGTCGCCGGGTGTCTGACGAAACACTGACCGTTGATGAAGCCGTAGAAATGGCTATCGAAGCATGCGGCGGAGATTTAAGGGCAACGATACGCGCCCTCCTCATCGCCAATGCATTCCTTGAGGAGGAGTTGGAGAAGAAAACTTCAGCCGGCTACGCCCGTAGACGTAGGGCCGCGGGCACGCAATGATGAGGAATGGAGGAGAGACAACAGGAATTCGTTTTTATTCCCCCGGTAAGGAAGCGGAAGCCTCCCACCTGGAAAGACCGGTTATGGATGCTTGTTGGGCTCATCTACAGTTTGATCATCTGGGCCGCACTCGCCTTTGGAATGTGGCAGATTTGGCTGAAGTGAAAGAGCTTAATCATCACGACGAAGACCGCGCGATCGCCCATCTGACTCAACATCCAAGGGTCTCCAGCGCGAAAGCCTATTGCTCCATACCTTGCGCCGTTGGAGCTGGCTTTCTCGCGATTCCAGCAAGACAAGAAACGCTATCTCCAGATACTCGATGAGCCAATCAACCTGCCGATTGCGCTTTTCGACATGCTCAATGCGCCGTTGCAGCTCACCCGCTGCAAATGAATTTTCCAATGCGAACGGATCTTTCCATACACTCCACCGCACCTGCTCACCCAACCTCCGCATGGCTTGATAGGCTTCGTACTGAAGATTGTAATAGCGCGCCCGCTTGCGTAGTCGCACCAATCGCCGCTCCAACGCCGTAAGATGCACCCTGGCCCTGCCAGCATTCGCAGAGAGCAGAAATATATTCGCCTCGCCTCGGCTTCCCTTGTCGAACTCGCTGTAACGACGAACCCGCCTTTTGCGGCCCCCTCCCCTCACCGGCCCGATTTCCTTGTCCCGACTTGTAACCTTGCCGGCACCTCCAGCTTTGCGTGCTTTAGGACCGACATGAATCTCCGGCGTGCGATCCAACTTTAGCGCCGCCGGCATATCGCCACGGACTTTCGCCTCGGTCTTGCGGGTTACAAGGCTGCGATGATCAACCCGAACACGATGCCCTGCGGCATCCAGGGCGTGATTTTGCGCACTTGCCCAAGCCGCCCGCCACGCTATCAACATCTCGTCACTGTTCCATTCGCGCGTTTTTACGTGACGTAATCCTTCAGCTCCGGCCTGACGTAAGGTCAGAAGAATATGCGCATGGAAATTGCGCGGGTCGTCGCCCTTCTCGGGAACCGGCTCATGCAGAGCGAGGTCGGCCACCATCCCCCGCGCCACGAACTGCGCCTTCACAAATTCTCTCACCAGATGAAGCCGCTGCGCCGCATTGAGCTCATGTGGCAACGCCACGTTGATTTCCCGCGCCAACTGCGCATCCTTACGCTTCTCTAAACTCTCAACGTAATTCCAAAGACGCTCACGATCTTTCAGGAATGCGGCTCCGTCCTCGGGCACGAGAACTTCCGCATGCACCACACCACGCTTACGAGAATAATCGGCAATACTACCGCGCCGCTCGTCCTGCAGCTTCGCACCCGCCCGGTAAGCCGCCATCGCAACCACCGAACGGCCCTCGGAGCGCTTAACCGGCTGTGCACTGAGATGATATGACGCCAACACATTTTCTTCCTGTTGTAGGAAGATTGGCGAAGCCTCCTTGCGGCGGTCAAACACATTCCCATGTGTCCGCCGCACCACCTATGTCGCGTCAGCGATGTATAAGTGCGCTATTCTCCTTTACTAACCCGCCGGCTCTCAATTCGTGTTGCTAGTTCACATCGGCTTTCAAACCACACTCTGAAGTGATCGACGGCCGTAGGATATCGGGCAAGTACTCCGACTGAGCTACCTCCTGCGTCGACGATCCGGCTCCTTATTGCGTTGAGGCCCCGTGGGATTGATGCTCGTTCGATTTGCGGGTTCGTTCGATCGCCGTTCGCTGAACGAGGAACTGGAGGGCGGCCTCATGTTCTCGTCGCGGGATCGCATCGCCATTCGTTCACTAAAAGACGGTTGGTGCGGGCGTCGCTTGTCATCCGAATTCAAGGGCTTCACGTCAGGCGAAGGATTATCTGCCCTTCTCCGGGCAAGCCGCTCGCTGAATGTCGGCGTATTGTCCTTTTCGGGATATTGCGAGGAGGAATGCAGCACCACTGACTTTTTTGCGACCTTCGGTGCCCGCTCATCGCGATCGCTAGTGAGGGATTGTTTGGTTGGTTTTGGATTACCGGGTCTGACTCTTTCCCTGTCTCGCTGATCAGCGCGTGCCATTGAATGCGCCTGTTGCTGGCCATCCGTGTAGCCAAGGGACTCAAAGTCGCGCCTCTGTTTATCTGCGTCGATCGCTGACCAGTATTCGGCTTCTTTCTGTCTGTCCCGGATGGCGCGATTGTACGCCGGCCGAGAAATCCCTTGGTCAATCCGGCCATAGTCAATTCTGCGCGCGCGACGTTTGGCACCTCGCCCGTTCCGTGCGTCGATTACGCGCGACCGTGGGTGGGCTCCGCGGGCGTCCATTTCCTGCGCACGAGGGCCCTCGTGAATGGTCGGCGTCCTCTCGATACCTTGCGCGGCAAGGGTTCGCCGATCGATGCGCTCGGCGCTCCCAGCGGCTTTTAGCGCGCGATTGGCATGTTGCTCCCAAAGCTTGCGCAACATCTCCGTGCTGCCGGCCTCGCTCATGCCGATGACGCGGCGCTTCGTCTGCGGATCGCGGTCACGAATGACGAGATGGCAATGTGGATTGCGCCGGTCCTCGCCCTTGTCGTGAAACGCGGCAAGCCACGGCGCCCTTCCCTTGGTCACTTCCTCGGCGAAATTCCGCACCAGTTCGACGCGCTCTTTTGCACTCAGCTCTCGCGGAAGCGCCAACATCACCTTGTCAGCCACCCGCGCGTTAGCGCGGTCAGCGTCTTCCTCGGCACGCAAATATCGCATCGCCTTGCCTGGAGCCCCCGGAAAGCGTGCCGTTTCCAAGCGGCTCATTGCCTGCCGGCGCGTAATGTAACGGACATGAGCGGCGGCCGTATAAGGCTGCGCCTGCGTGGATTTGCCGACCGGCGTGTGATGCAGGCTGAAGATTGCCAAGGCATTCCCCCAACGTCACATCGAAACTCAGTGCGCGGGTTTGTCTGCAAACCCATAAGTGCGCACTGGCCCTGGAGCATAACCTAGGAACCTCAATTCGGAGCTGCAAGGGGCGGGTCGCTGCTGCGCGGCGCTTGTCGCACGGCAGCGACC
>JAEXXW010000649.1 GCA_023405565.1 Pseudomonadota bacterium | reverse complement strand
CCGCACCGGCGATCCGATCAAGACCGCCAAGGACCTCGTCGGCAAGCGCATTTCGGCGGGGCAGATCAACGGCGTGAACTACGTCCATCTGCGCGAATGGCTGCAACGCAATGGTGTTGACTTCTCGTCCATCCAGTATTTCGAACTGCCCTTCCCGCAGATGGCCGACGCGTTATTCCAGAACCGGCTTGACGCGGTGTGGAATGTCGAACCGTTTTTGACTTTTATGCTCCGCAGCGGCAACGCGCGCGTCATTGGTTATCCCTATCAGGAAAATATCCCGCAGATGGACATCACCGCCTACACAGCAAAGGAAAGCTGGGTGAAGGCGAATCCTGATCTGGCACGCCGCTTCAAGCGCGCGATCGATCGCGCGACGCAATATATTCGCGATGCGAGCAAGGATGAGCGCGACGAATGGGTCGTCAAATATACCGGCGCGAAACCCGAGGTTGCCGCCGGTCTCAATCTCGCCGAGTTCGTAACGGAGCTTGATATCGACAAGCTGAAGGCCAATCAGGACATTGCCGTGCGCCAGAAGCTCGCCAAGCCGTTCCCGCTCGAAAGCATGGTGTGGAAACCTTGAGACGACGGATCCGACGACTGAGATCAGTGGGTCGATGCACCAAATTCGTCCCATACATTTCGATCTCGTCCCTGAACATCAAAGGGTCCGTGTGACCTTGCTCAAATGGCGCGGATTGTCAGGATCCAATCCGCGCTCGCGCGTCGCCCGCTCGATCGCGGCGTAGGCTGGCAACAACATGGCGATGGGATCGCAGATGGGATGGTCATCGCCAATCCACGGCAGCGTCCCGGCAGGGCCGCCGGCGGCGCAGACCGTTTCTCTCTGGTCCTGAAGATCACGGATGAGATCGTCCACGGTGACGGCCGCCTCATCGTTCTGGCGCAGCACGAGAACCGGCGTGGCGGGAGTGATGGCTGCGCGCGGACCGTGCCGCAACTCGGCCGCGCTGTAGCCCAGCGCCGGTATCTGCATCGTTTCCGTCAGCTTGAGCGCGATCTCGCGCGCCGAGCCGAAACCATATCCCCGCCCGACGACAAAAGCCGCCGGCGCACGCCGCAGATGTTGCGTCCAGTCGGACCAGTCGCAGGCAAGCGCTGACGCGCATCGCTGCGGCAGACGCTCGAGCGCGTGTGACAAATGCTCATCATCCGCCAGCGATGCTATGAGTTGTGCGCCGGCGACCATCGACAGGACAACGGTCTTGGTGGCCGCAACCGCATGTTCAGGACCGGCCTGCACCGGCAGAACCAGTTCAGCCTCCGTTGCCACAGGCGAGAGCACGTCATTGACGAGAGCGATGGTCAGCGCGCCGTATTCCCGCGCAAGCCTTGTCGCGGTCACGAGGTCCGGGCTACGTCCCGATTGCGAAATCACGATAAAGATGGCGTGCCGCATATCGGACGGACGGCGATAGGCCGTGACGACAGATGGCGCCGCGGCCGAGACCAAAAGTCCGAGCTTTGTCTCGAACAGGTAGCGAAGATAGACACCGACATGCCCGGAACTGCCGCGACCGCAGATCACGATGAAGTGCCGCCTGCTTTTACGGATACGTTCGGCGACGGCAGTGACGTGGTCGTATTGCTTCAGCAGGGCATCCGCGGCGGTCGGAATTTCCGCGATCTCACGGGCCATCGCCGTTATTGCGTGAACGTCATGCACGGTCATGAACCAGATCACCGATCGCGGATCTTAAGTTTCCATCGTGCCGTTGCAGAGCGGCCAGCGCTTCGGCCTTCTCCACGCCAAAGCCCAGCAGCACCGCGGTTTTGACATCACCATCAGCGCGCGCAACGAAATCGGCCGCCGCCTCCGCATTGCAGCCGACGATGTGGCCGACCATTCTTTCAGCGCGCCGTCTGAGCTTGGCATTGCGGGCGCGCATATTGACCATCATGCCACGATAGACGCGGCCGAGTTTCACCATGATGCTGGTTGAGATGAGATTGAGAACGATCTTTTGCGCGGTGCCCGCCTGCATGCGCGTGGAACCGGCAATGACCTCCTTGCCAGTGTCGACGAGGATCGGATGCAGCGCCACATCGAATAACGGCGCGCCGGGATTATTCGCAACCGCAATGGTCACGGCTCCCGCCGCACGCGCAGCCCGCAATGCGCCGATTGTAAATGGTGTCGTGCCGCTCGCAGCGACCGCGATGACGACGTCATGAGGTCCAACCTTTGCGTCAGCGATCGATTTCGCCCCGATATCCTCCTTGTCTTCGGCGTCCTCGGCAGCCTGCACCAGCGCATCGAGACCGCCCGCCATCAGGAAAACGAGACGGTCCGGCGGCCAGTCAAAGGTCGGCGGCAATTCGGTCCCATCCTGCACACCGATGCGCCCCGACGTGCCGGCGCCGATATAGACGAGACGGCCGCCACGATGCAGTGCGGGCACAGCCTCGTCGACCACCGCTTCGATGGCCGGCAGTGCGCTGCGCACGGCCGCGACTGCCGCCAGCTGCCCCTCATACATTGCCTCGATCATCTCGCCCGTCGACCAGGAATCGAGATCGACATAGCGTTGGCTGATCTGCTCGGTCAGCATCGGGGCCTTGGAAGGCATCTTGTCCATCATCCTTGTCAGGTTCTCGCCATGGCAGCGTTGCGCGCCAGATAGAGGGCACCTGCGACCGCATCGCCCTCAACAGGAGAGAGATTCCGCTGCACGTCAGGCGCCAGCCACGGCTCCATCGGCGAGGCAAGGCCTCCCAGCAACGCAACACGCGGCGCGCCGGATCCAACCAGCCGGCGGATCAATTCATCGATCTGTTCGGCGGCATCGCGAACGATCCGCCGGCTGACAGGATCGCCGGCATCGGCATGACGCATGACGAGCGGCGCCAGCCGTGCATAATCGGTCGCCGTCGCGCGATCCATCCATGCAACGGCTTCGAATGGATCATTCTGGAAACGGGCCATGACATCGCGGGTGAAATTCGTTGCAACGGCACGGCCGTCATAGGCGCGAAGCGATACACGGATCGCCTGCAGGCCGAGATCGGCCCCGCTGCCCTCATCTGAAATCGGAAAGCCATAACCACCGACGCGAATTTCACGTCCACCCACGACGGCAAAGCCGACACTGCCGGTGCCGATAATGACGATACCGCCATCGCGTCCGCCATGCGCGCCAATACAGGCAATATTCGCATCATTGACATAAACGACAGAGCGGAAGGGATGCGGCTGTGCCACGATCTGCTCGAGCGCGCCTTTGCGACCGATACCGGCAAGACCGATGCCGGCATCCATGCTCCCGAGCGCTTCCGGCGGCAAACCAGCCTCGGCCACCGCGGCAAGGCAGGCATTTTTCAATGCAGCCATGGATTTGTCGATCCCGAGCCGCACGGCTGCAGGACCGGCAATGCCCGTCCCCAGCACGCGCCCTTCGGCATCCTCAATGCGCGCACGACAACCGGTTCCGCCGCCATCGACACCGATGAACAACGGGACACCGCATTGTGGCCGCCGCTGCTTCATGCCGCTATTCTCCGAATATCGGCACCGCACTGAACGAGCTTTTTGTCCAGCGCTTCATATCCGCGATCGAGATGATAGATGCGATGAACCACCGTCTCGCCGTCCGCCACGAGCCCGGCCAGCACAAGCCCGACCGACGCACGCAGATCGGTCGCCATGACTTCGGCGCCGCGAAGCTGCTCGACGCCCCGGACAAAGGCCGTCGTCCCCTGAAGCGTGATATTGGCACCAAGCCGCGCAAGTTCCGGCACATGCATGAAGCGGCCCTCGAACACCGTCTCGCGCAGCATCGATGCTCCGGGCGCGATGGCCATCAACGCCATGAATTGCGCCTGCAGATCGGTCGGAAAGCCGGGATAAGGCTCGGTCACGATGTCCACGGCGCGCAGCGGTTCCTCACGCGAAATCATGAGGCCGCGGTCCGTCGGCCAGATTTCCACGCCGGCCTGTTCCAAAGCAGCACCGACTGTCGCCATATGCTCAAGATGCGCGTTCAGCAGCTCAAGATGTCCGCCCGTGATGGCCGCGGCAATGGCGTAGGTGCCAGCCTCGATCCGGTCGGGGATGACCTCATGCCGCGCACGACGCAGATGATCGACACCACTGACGACAACACGGTGTGTGCCGACGCCATCGATCCGCGCGCCCATGGCGATCAGGCACAGCGCAAGATCGCAGACTTCTGGATCGCGGGCGGCGTTGATGATTTCGGTTTCGCCAGATGCGAGCGTTGCCGCCATTATCGCGGTTTCGGTGGCCCCAACCGAAGGCGAAGACAGCACGATGCGGGCGCCCTGCAATCGCTCGCCCTGAGTCTTGGCAATGATGTAACCGCCCTCCACAACGACATCGGCGCCGAGCGCGGCCAGCGCCTTCAGATGCAGATCGACCGGGCGGGCGCCGATGGCGCATCCGCCGGGGAGCGATACTCTGGCAACGCCAAACCGTGCCACCTGCGGCCCCAATACCAGCATGCTGGCGCGCATGCGGCGGACGATGTCATAAGG
>JAEXXW010000576.1 GCA_023405565.1 Pseudomonadota bacterium | reverse complement strand
GTATTGCACATCCGGCCACATGGTCTGGATCGGTGACCGCACCCGGCAGCCCGATCATGCGCATGTGGAATATTGCCGCGGCATCAAGAATCCGATCGGTCTGAAATGCGGACCTTCCTTGAAGGCGGACGATCTGCTCAAGCTGGTCGACATTCTGAACCCGGACAACGAACCCGGTCGGCTGACGCTGATCTGTCGCTTCGGCAACGAAAAGGTTGGCGAGCATTTGCCGGGGCTCATTCGCGCGGTGAAGCGGGAAGGCCGTCAGGTCGTGTGGTCGTGCGATCCGATGCATGGCAACACGATCACCTCGGTGTCCGGCTACAAGACGCGCCCGTTCGATCGCATCCTGTCCGAGGTGAAGGACTTCTTTGCCGTGCACACGGCGGAAGGCACATACGCTGGCGGTGTGCATCTGGAAATGACCGGACAGAATGTCACCGAGTGCACCGGTGGCGCGCGTGCGATATCGGATGCTGACCTCAACGACCGCTATCACACCTTCTGCGATCCGCGCCTGAATGCCGAACAGTCAATCGACATGGCGTTTCTGGTGGCCGAATTGCTGAAGAAGGAACGTGAGGCCAAGGCGAAACCGCTGCCGCAGGTGGCCGGGCTTTAACATCGTCATTGTTTGGTTATTCCGGGACAGCGTGAAACGCTGGACCCGGAAGCCAGATACCGGTGTCGACTTCCCTGGATTCCGGGGTCGCGCTTTCAGCGCGCCCTGGAATGACCCTGTGCATATCTATCCTCAACAGAATCTTGCTGTACGAAACGCCATATTTTGCGGGCTTTTTCGATTTCCAGCAGCAAGGCGTGGCCCGCAAATTTTCCGCCTGTTAACGCTGCGCCGAGCGCGCGGATTGGCCGGGCCGCGCGTGGCAATAAATCGAAAACAATTTGGTTCAAATCTTACGCACATACGGCGCGACCAAGGGGCACAAGAACCCGGTCGCACCCAAGATTGCCAGGGAGGCAGTCGTGGCCGGGAAAAACAGAGGCCACACGGCAATTGCGATCGCGGTCATGCCAGGCATGACTGCGATCGCGAAAGCTGAAACGGGCCGGATTTTCTGATTTAGTCGGCAGCAGAATCGTTCGAATTCTCCTCAGGGCTCTTCCTTGCAACGTATCCTGCGAGCCACGCTCAACACACTCAACGGTTTGCGCGCTGCCGCATCCAGCGAAGCCGCCTTCCGGCAGGAAATCGCTGCCTTCGCGCTTGCCGTGCCGCTGGCGCTTGTCATTGCGACAGATCTGTGGATGCGCGTCGCACTGATCGGCGTCGTTGTCGCGATCCTGATCGTTGAATTGCTCAACACAGCCATTGAGAAGCTGGCCGATCGCGTGACGCTCGAACACGATCCGGTCATCGGCAAGGTCAAGGATATGGGCTCGGCGGCCGTCGGTCTTACCCTGCTGCTGGCTGGCTTTGTCTGGCTCGTGGCCCTCTGGGAACGCATTGCAGCCCTGTGGCTCTGACCGTGCATTGCGGCTGACGGCAGCACCGCGCTAAAGCACGATCCTCGAAAGGTGGGAAGCCGCTTTTCGGGACAGGATCATGCTAAAGAAGCTCCCATGAACGCTCGTCCCGTCGATCGCCTTGCCATCGCCATTGCTCAGCTCAATCCGGTTGTCGGAGATGTCTCAGGCAATGCCGCCAAAGTGCGCACTATCCGTGCGCAGGCGGCCGATGCCGATCTGATCCTGTTTCCGGAATTGTTCATCGCCGGCTATCCGCCCGAGGATCTGGTGCTCAAGCCGGCCTTTCAGGCGGCCTGCCGCGCGGCTGTTGAGGAATTGGCTCGCGAGACCGGGCAGGGTGGTCCGGCGATGCTGGTCGGCACGCCCTGGGTCGAGAACGGGAAGCTCTACAATGCGGTGGCGCTGCTCGATGGCGGACGCATCGCGGCTTTGCGCTTCAAGGTCGATCTGCCGAATTATGGTGTGTTCGATGAGAAGCGTGTTTTCTCCATCGGGCCGATGCCGGGGCCTGTGAATTTTCGCGGCGTGCGCGTCGGCATTCCGATCTGCGAAGACATCTGGGGACCGGAGCCGGCTGAATGCATCGCCGAGACCGGTGGTGAAATCCTGCTGGTGCCGAACGGTTCGCCATATCGCCGCGGGGTCGTGGATCAGCGGTTGAGTGTGTCCGTTGCGCGTGTCACGGAAACCGGATTGCCGCTTCTCTACGCCAATCAGATCGGTGGTCAGGACGAACTGGTGTTCGAAGGCGGGTCCTTCGTGCTGAATGCCGATGCCTCTCTTGCGGTACAGCTTCCGGCGTTCAAGGAATGCGTGGTCACGACGCACTGGGTGCGTGAAGCCGATGGCTGGCGTTGCGAAAGCGGACCCATGGCCACGCTCGATCCGCGAGACAAGAGCGATTATGCCGCCTGCGTTCTCGGCCTGCGCGATTACGTCAACAAGAACGGTTTTCCCGGTGTTGTCCTCGGTCTGTCGGGTGGCATCGATTCTGCGCTGGTTGCGGCGATCGGCGTCGATGCGTTGGGGCGAGATCGCGTGCGCGCGGTGATGCTGCCCTACAAGTTTACGTCCGAGGAGTCATTTGCCGATGCTGCTGCTGTCGCATCGGCTCTCGGCATCCGCTACGACATCGTGCCGATCGAAAGCGCGGTGAAGGGACTGGAGCAAGCGCTGGCGCCGGTGTTCGAAGGCCTTAAGCGTGACGTCACGGAGGAAAATCTGCAGGCGCGCGCGCGCGGCACCATCCTGATGGCGTTGTCGAACAAGTTCGGTTCGATGGTGATGACCACCGGCAACAAGTCGGAAATGTCGACGGGCTATGCGACGCTCTATGGCGACATGAATGGCGGCTTCAACCCGATCAAGGATCTCTACAAGACCGAAGTCTTTCGTCTGAGTGCATTGCGCAACCGCTGGAAGCCGGAGGGAGCGCTTGGGCCGGATGGCGTGGTCATCCCGCAGAACATCATCACCAAGCCGCCAACGGCGGAATTGCGCGAGAACCAGAAGGATCAGGATTCGCTGCCGCCTTACGACATGCTGGACCAGATTCTGGAGCGTCTGGTGGAGCAGGAATTGCCGATCGCCGATATCGTTGCCGCGGGCTTTGATCCGGCCATCGTCACGCGTGTCGATCGCATGCTCAATCTCGCCGAATACAAGCGCCGGCAGGCCGCGCCGGGCGTGAAGGTGACACTGCGCGGTTTCGGTCGTGACCGGCGCTATCCGATCACCAATAAGTTCCGTGATCCCGGCACGCCGTTGCCGAAGCCGGATACGACGATCGTCAACAATGTCGCCGCACGGTCGGAAGCGTTCGATTTTTAGGGGCGGATCGTTTTCTGAATTCGAACCCGCCCTCATCCTGAGGAGCCCGCAGGGCGGGCTTCTCGAAGGATGGGGCCGAAGGAGACCTTGTTACGGGGCGGCTCGGGTCTATTGCGTCTGCAGGAACTTCGGACCGACGGTCCGGATCTGCTTCTTCTCACCGGATGGTTCGGGGGCCTGCACGTCTGCCGCTGCAGGTGCCGCTTCCACCGCAGCGGGGGCGGGGGCAGGGCCTTTCTGTCCGGCCTTCTGCGCCGGTGTCACAATCGGTCGGCCTTTCGCATCGCGCGGCGCCGACATCTGACGGGCGCGTTCCTCGGTGACGATGATGTCGCCACGATCCATCGGCTGTGACGGATCGTCCTTCACGGCATTCGCCCAGCTTTCGTTTGCGCCTTTGCAGGCGCAGGAGTTGTTCCATTCCGTCTTGTATTTGAAGGCGTTCGGCATCTCGCTGTAGAGACGCCCGCCGCTCGAGACCGCCTGGCGCATGTCCTCGCCCGGATTACGGTGCGAGTAGAGCACGACCTCGGCGGCCGGGCACATGCGCTGGCACGTCGCCTCGTCGTCGTGGAAACGATCCGGCGAGGTCGAGAACGAGATCGGGAAGAAATACCCGTCACAGGTCCGCACGCAGACGGTTCGGTATCCGCCACCACCACCGCCACCAGCGTTGGGGTCCTGTTCGGGGGCGACAATGGAGCCGGGCCCACCGAAAAGCTGCTCGAAGAAGTTGCGGGGGCCTGTATTCGCAGCTGCCGCCTGGGAGCGGTATTGTGGTCCGCAATCGTTCTGCGCAAGGGCGGTCAGCACAGCACGCCGCTGATTATCGCGCTCAAAGCCGGCGCCTGCGCCCTGGAGACGCTGCAGCTCACTCTG
Source organism: Pseudomonadota bacterium (assembly GCA_023405565.1). Taxonomy (GTDB): domain Bacteria; phylum Pseudomonadota; class Alphaproteobacteria; order Rhizobiales; family Xanthobacteraceae; genus Pseudorhodoplanes. The sequence continues at coordinate 1,174 of JAEXXW010000576.1, read as the reverse complement.
GGTGCGCGATAGATTGGAACGCGTTTGCTGGATCTGGTTGTTCAGCGGGCCGCATTGGTCGGAACGGCCCCCGCCGCCGAAGAGCTGGAAAAAGCCCGATGCATCACATCCAAGCCGGCGCGATTGCATGGTCGCGCGATCAAGTTCGGCCTGCTGACGGCCGGCCATTTCCTCGAAACGGCGAATCTGTTCAGCGCGGCCGGGATCGCCGCCCGAGCGGTCGATCGAGGCCAGTTGGCCCTCGAGCCGCTGGCAAACCTGATCGCGGCCAGATTGGGGGAATTGTTGCGCAGACGCGCTGACAAGGCCGCAGACCAGCGACAGACAGCCGAACGACAGGATTTTGAAGCCGATGAATCGGGCCATGCTTTTCACTGGGTTCCCGCTAAACACGCCCCTCACTGCCCCCTGAATGAGGCGCCGGGATGGTTACCAAACGGTTAAGGCTCAGGCAAACTCTCAAAATCAATCACAAACTGAAAGCTTCGGGCGAAATCATTGTCCAACCATACTATTTGCGCGGTTCCGGGATGCCCTGGTCTTCCGGCAGGTCGATGTTTTGGCTGTTCTTTGCCTCCGCCCGCAAATTCCAGAGAATTCCGGCGAGGATGATGCCAGCCCCGACGAAAACCAGCGCGTCGACGCTTTCATTGAAGAACATCCAACCCACGATGGCGATCAGGGGAACACGGAGGAAATCGAGCGGGATGACGACGCTCGCGTCGCCGTAGCGGAGCGCATTGGCGATGCAGTAATGCGCGAACAGGCCGGAGATGCCGACGCAGGCGAGAGGGAGATATTGCCACGTGTCGAGGCGCAGGACGAATAGCGGGTCGCTACCCGCCAGCCCCAGCGGGAATTGCAGGAGGTTCATCCAGAAAACAATGCCGAACGTTGTCTCCGTTGCGGTCATCTTCTTCGTATAGACGTTGAACACCGCGTAGAAAAACGAACAGCCCAAGACCAGCAAGGAGGCCGGTTGAAAGGCCTGGATGCCCGGGCGCAGGATCACGATACAGCCAATCATCCCCATCGCGATGACAACGAGCCGCCCGGTCGTCATTCTCTCGCCGAGTATGATGATCGACAATATCAAAGCCCAAACGGGCAATGTGAATTCGAGCGCGAACACCATGGCGAAAGGCAACAACGTCAGACTGAGTGCCCAGCAGAA
>JAEXXW010000494.1 GCA_023405565.1 Pseudomonadota bacterium | reverse complement strand
AACTGACCGAGGCTGGACATACCGCCATCGTGGAGAACAAGACCGGAGCCGGAGGCGCCATTGCCGCCGATTTCGTCGCCAAATCGACACCGGACGGCTACACGATTGTTGTCGGCTTTCATGCCATCAACGCGATCCTGCCCCATCTGCAGAAGCTGAACTACGATCCGGAGAAGGATCTGATCCCGGTCACCGTCGCCGCCAAGACCGCCAATGTGCTGATCGTCCATCCCTCGGTGCCGGCGAAGTCGCTGAAAGAGCTTGTGGCCTATGCCAAGAGCAACCCCGGCAAGCTCACCTTCGCATCGCAGGGCAATGGCAGCACCGGCCACATGATCGGCGAGCAATTCAAGGAAGCCGCCGGCATCGATATCCGGCATATCCCCTATAAAGGCGCGGCACCGGCGGCACAGGATCTGATCGCCGGACATGTCAGCATGCTGTTCGACGTGCTGAACACCGCCGTGCCTCAGATCAAATCCGAGAAGGTGGCCGCGCTGGCGATTGCGGATTCGGCGCGCTCGCCACTGCTGCCCGATGTTCCGACCGTCGTCGAGGCCGGCTTCCCCGAACTCGAAAGCGGGCCATGGTTCGGCTTCTTCGTGCCGGCCAATACGCCAAAGCCGGTGATCGACTGGCTGCACGCACAGGCCATCAAGGCATTCAACTCACCCGACGTGAAGGAGCAATTCGCCAAGCTCGGCCTGACCGCCATGCTCGGCACACCGGATGCAACGAAAGCCTTCGTCGCCGGCGAATACAAGCGCTGGGGCGATGTGGTGAAGAAGGCGAAGATTACGTTGAACTGACGATATCGTCGTCATGCCTGCGCTTGTCGTGGGCATCCACGTTCTTATTGTCTCCAGAAGACGTGGATGGCCGGGACGAGCCCGGCCATGACGATGTCGATCAAGAGTTAAAACAAACCCGCCATGTCCCTAGCGCCCTGCAATTTGGATTCGCGGTCCATCACCGCATCGGTTGCCGCCAGGAGTTTTTCGACCGTGTTGTTGCGGATCGCCACCGGATTGCGCTCATAGCCACGCCGCTGGAAGAAATTCGACGTCGGCACCTGCGGTCGCATTGCCTGCGGCATCGAGATCATGTCGAAACCGTTGCCGTCGCCGGTAAGATTCATCATCTCCAGTTCCGCCGCCGACAATGTGCGCTCGACACCCTTTACACGTGCAAAGACGATGGAATCGAGCAGCTTCTGCGTCTGCAGCAGCGGACCGATATCGATGTCGAGATTGAGCGCGTGCACGCCGAGCCCCTTGGGCGTGCGGCCCAGCTTCACATGCTCGCCCCAGCGCGACTGGACTGTGTGGCTATGCGCCACCATGCGTCGCAGCACTTCGGTCTTTGCCTCAAGCACCTTTTTCCGGTCGCCGCTGGCGGCGGCAGCCTTGGCATGCATCGCCTTGACGAGACGCTCGCCTTTCTCCGCAAGGATGCTGAGGGTGTTGGCGGTCAAAAGCTGATTGTAGCCCAGTGCTGTCGATATCGCGCGTGCCCCCTGCTTCGACGTCTCAAGGCCCGCCTGCACATCGTATTTGCCGTTGCCGCCGGATTCGAAACTGTAGACACGCACGGCCTGATCGCGGCTGATGCCGGCTGCGGAGGCAACACGCGCATAAGCACGCTTGTAAGCCATCTCGCTGTCCGGCCTTTCCGGCACGAAACCAAAATGCTCTTTGGCGTTGCGCAGAAAATCCGACACGAGCGGGATCGGCTCGCGCTCGGGCGACGGCTCCTGCGGCTTTGACGGATCAGCCGGACGCGACGGCCCCGTATATTGCGGCGGCTGTTCGAGCACGTAATCGGACAAGACGATTGTCTGCCCGTTGCGGCGCTTGGCCATCCGGGCCTTGCGCATGTCCTCGACACGTTGCCAATACGGCTCGGCGACCGCTTCGAACTTCGCGCGGGCCGCCTCATAATCCTTCAGCTTGCGGCGATAATCCGCCATCGCCTGATCGAGCGATGGCGCCTGTGCTGCGGGCTTTGCAGCTTTATCGCTCTGCGCGTACACGCCATCCAGAGCAAAGATCGTTGCAGCGATGGATAGACCAAGAAGCCAATGCCGCATGCAACATTCATCCTAACCCTTATCAGGCATAGAGCTTGGCGTTCTGCTCCCGCAGGACGTTCTTCTGCACCTTGCCCATGGTGTTGCGCGGCAATTCGTTCACGAACAAAACCCGCTTGGGCAGCTTGAACTTGGCGAGCGTGCCTTCGAGTGCCGCGATGACAGCCTTCTCGTCGAGGGTCGCCCCCGGCTGGAGCACGACAACAGCAGTCACCCCCTCACCGAAATCCGGATGCGGGCAACCCACGACAGCCGATTCGACTACGCCCGGCAAGGCATCGATTTCGGTCTCGACTTCTTTCGGATAGACATTGAAGCCACCGGTGATGATCAGATCCTTGGCACGGCCGACGATATGCACATAGCCGCGCTCGTCGATCTTGCCGACGTCGCCGGTGATGAAGAAACCATCCGGCCGGAACTCGGCCTTGGTCTTTTCCGGCATGCGCCAATAGCCCTGAAACACGTTCGGGCCTTTCACCTCGATCACGCCGATCTCGCCCTGCGGCAACACCGCACCGCTCTCCGGATCGGCGATGCGCGTCTCGACACCCGGCAGCGGGAAGCCGACAGTAC
>JAEXXW010000478.1 GCA_023405565.1 Pseudomonadota bacterium | reverse complement strand
CTGCAATGGCGCAGGCCCGCACGTTCCAGCCGCGCGCGTGCCAGCAGCAGCATGTCGAGCGACATGTCGATACCGAGCCCGCGATCAATCTGCGGACCGAACAATTCGAGCATGCGCCCGGTGCCGGTGCCGAGATCGAGCAGCGACCGGAACGACCTGTCGCCCAGCGCCTTCTGGATCGCCTGCTCCACCGCATCGTCGGCGGCGTGCAATTTGCGGAGGCGATCCCATTCAGCGGCGTGCGCACGGAAATAATTCTGCGCGGCTTCGGCCCGCGCCTCGCGCACGGCCGTCAGCCGTTCGTGGTCGCGGGCAATGGTGGGATCTTTGGCATCGAGCCGCTCGACCAGCATCCGCGCGATCACCGCGCTGTCACCGTGATTGGCCAGATGAAAGAAAGCCCAAGCACCCTCGCGATGCCGTTCGATGAGACCAGCTTCGGCCAGCAGCTTGAGATGGCGCGAGATGCGCGGCTGCGATTGCCGCAAAATCTCGGTGAGGTCGGAGACAGTGAGCTCGGCTTCCGCCAGCAAGGCAAGGATGCGCAGACGGGTGCCCTCGGCCACCGCCCGCAGCGCATCGTGCATCGTCTCGAAAGCCAGCGAACCGGCCATTACACCTCTCTCCGGGATGCCGCTCCAGGCGCCTATCGATATAAGGATATCTTTATACGTTAATTCGATGGGCGCAAGCCCACACTTGGGCGATTCCGTGGAATTTCGGCCCCGTCACGGAAACCTTACCGGTTAAGGTGAAAACCACGTTTCACTCGACAATCCTGTGAATAACGGCAGGTTCACACCGTGGTGATGCAAAGGGACGAGTTGCACATCGTCCAAACAGGGAGAGCGACCATGAAACTCATGGTGATTGTTCTCGTCGTTGCCGCCTCGCTGATCAGCATTGCTGCGGTGTCCCTGATCAGCTCCGCCGCCTTTGCGGCAAACGGGCAGGTGCGGCCAAAGGCCCTGACGACGATCAACGCCGTCCGGTAACGCGCGAGATGGCTGTGGGCAGCGCCAATGCTGCCTGCTTCTTTATGACTTGCATCCCGCATCCTGCATTGCGCGCATGGCAAGAACCGGCCTTTTGGCGTAAAGCTTGCGCCGATGTCTGAAACTTCGACCCGTTCCAAAGACCCGTTCGGCATCCGTGAGGGCGAAATCGCCACCGACTTGCCGCCCAGCTTCGATGCCGGCCTTTACTTCATCGGCCGCATCCACACGCCGTGGACGCGACGCGAAGATTGCCCGAAGAATGCTGGCGAATCCGACACCATCTGCACCATCGAACTCGACCCGCGCTACGCGAAGGCGCTGGACAAGGTCGAGACCTGCTCGCACCTGATCGTGCTCTACTGGATGGACCGCGCCCGCCGCGACCTCGTGGTGCAGACGCCGCGCCATTACGGCGAAGGCCGCGGCACCTTCGCGCTGCGCTCGCCGGTGCGGCCGAACCCGATCGCGCTCAGCGTGGTGAAGCTTGTGAAGATCGACGGCACCACGCTGTCGATCCAGAATATCGATTGCCTCGACAACACGCCGGTGCTCGACATCAAGCCCTATTTCGCATCCGTCGATTCAAAGCCCGACGCCACCGTCGGCTGGCATCGCGACAAGAAATAATCTTTAAGGAGAATATCTCACATGCGCCTGCGCTCCGATGTAACGCGCAACGGTCTCGATCGCACCGCTCACCGCGCCTTCATGCGCGGCATGGGCCTCGACGACGAAGCGATTGCCAAGCCGATGATCGGCGTCGCATCGATGAAGGGCACCACCACGCCCTGCAACATGACGCATTTCCCGCAGGTCGAATCCGCCAAGGAAGGCATCGAGGCCGCCGGCGGCACGCCGCGCGAATTCACCACCATTTCGGTGTCGGACGGCATCGGCATGAATCACGAGGGCATGAAGTTCTCGCTGGTCAGCCGCGAGGTGATTGCCGATTCTATCGAGGCCGTCGTGCAGGGCCATGCCTATGACGGCCTCGTCGCCTTCGGCGGCTGCGACAAGACCCTGCCGGGCGCGATGATGGGGATGGTCCGCTGCAACGTGCCGGCGGTGTTCGTCTATGGCGGTTCGGCTTTGCCCGGCCGCCTGCGCGGCAAGGACGTCACCATCCTCGATGCCTATGAAGGCGTCGGTGCGGTACAGACCGGACAGATGAAGGAAGAGGCGCTGGCGGAGATGGAGCGGATCGCCCTGCCCTCGATCGGCGCCTGCCCCGGCCAGTTCACCGCCAACACCATGGCAATGGTGTCGGAAGCGCTCGGCCTCACCGTGCCGAATTCGGCGATGGTGCCGGGCGTCTATGCGCAGCGCTCGGCGATCGCCCAGCGCGCCGGCGAGATCGTCATGGACATTCTCAAGCGCGGCGGGCCGCTGCCGCGCGAACTCGTCACCCGCAAGTCGCTGGAGAATGCTGCCGCCATCGTTGCCGCCACCGGCGGCTCGACCAATGCGGCGCTGCATCTGCCGGCCATCGCCAACGAAGCCGGCATCAGCTTCACGGTGGATGACGTCGAGCAGGTCTTCGCCCGCACGCCGCTGATCGGCGACCTGAAGCCGGGCGGACGCTTCCTGGCGAAGGACGTGCACGACATCGGCGGCGTCTCGATCATCATCCGCGAGCTGATCCGCTCCGGTCACATGCATGGCGACTGCCTCACCGTCACCGGCCGCACGCTCGCGGAAGAACATGCCGCCGCGCCGGACGCCGATGGCGAGGTCGTGCGCAAAGCCGAAAACGCGATCCGTCCCGATGGCGGCCTCGCGGTGCTGAAGGGCAATCTCGCGCCGGATGGCGCGCTCCTGAAAGTCGCCGGCCTCAAGTCGCTGGTGTTCGAAGGCATTGCCCGCGTGTTCGATGGCGAAGACGCCTGCACCGCCGCCGTTCAGAAGCGCGACTACAAGGAAGGCGAGGTCCTGATCATTCGCTACGAGGGGCCAAAGGGCGGTCCCGGCATGCGCGAGATGCTCGGCACCACCGCGATCATCTACGGGCAGCAGATGGGCGAGAAGGTCGCGCTGTTGACCGACGGCCGTTTCTCCGGCGCGACGCGCGGCCTGTGCATCGGACATATTGCTCCCGAGGCCGCCGTTGGCGGACCATTGGCGCTCGTTCAGAACGGCGACCGCATCCGCATCGACGGCAATGCGCGCCGCATCGATCTTCTGATCGACGACGCGGAAATGGCGCGCCGCAAGGCGACCTGGACGCCGCCGAAGCCGCGTCACCCCGCCGGCTTGCTGGCGAAGTACGCCACGCTGGTCGGCCAGGCCGACAAGGGCGCCGTGACGCATGCGGGCAACGCCGAGTGGCCGGAGACCCCGGCTTAGATCACTCGACGCCAATCCATGATTTGGCGTCGATGACTTTAGCGTCGATCACTTGGCACCACTCAGCAGGTCATCGGGCACGGTCACGCCATCGCGTTCCGTGTCCCATGCCTGCGCGACGATCGTCCAGACGTCGCCATCCTTCACCAGCAGCAGCGCCTCGACACCGCGTGTCGTCTTCTCATCGTTCTCGGTGATCTCGCAGGCAGCAAGGGCCATCGCGATATTGCCGAAGATCCGAATGTCGACGCCAAGCATGCGCTCGCCAAAGCTTCGCAATGCGCTGCCGGACAAGCCTTTCATCCGCTCGATGAAGGCGAAAGCCGTCTGCGGTTTGGCGGGACGCGCCGCAGGAAAAAGCGCGGCATCGGAATGAAAATCGCTTGCGAAGGTTTGCCAGTCGCCGCTGGTGCCGGGCCGCCAGTTCAGGCTCGCGAATTGTCGCTTGATGATGGCCTCAATGGCGAGACGGTCATCGCTGGTGTCGGAAGACGTCATCGCGAAATCCATCCATCTCCCCTCCCCCTACGAGCGTAGCGAGTGGTGGGGAGGGGTCGGGGGTGGGGGGAGTTGGGGCCCCCCCCCCCCCCGC
>JAEXXW010000469.1 GCA_023405565.1 Pseudomonadota bacterium | reverse complement strand
GATCCAGACCGAAACAGGAAATTCATCGTAGCGGCCGATCATCATGGTCGAGAACGGCATGCAGGTGATGAAGAACAGATGCAGGATGGTCCAGCGGCTGAATTGTCCCGACACGCGCTCGACGCCTTCGGCAAGCTTGGTCGTGCCGAGCCAGCGCAGGCCGACCACGAAAAACGTGATCGCATAGACAAGGAATTTAGATTTCAGTTCGTCGACCGCGTGCAGCAATTCGGTCGCGCTGGTCGGTTTGAAGTCGTCCGGCAGACGGATATCGATGACCAGCAATGTCATCGCGACGCCGAAGGTGGCATCGACCAGCGCATCCAGCCGCGCCTTGGACAGGGAGTCTTCGTGCTCTGGCAACGCCGACTCCCTTATCGATCCTTTAAGCCGCCTTGCGCTTGTGATCGCGCATCAGGTCGACGAAACGCTTGAACAGGTAATGACTGTCGCGCGGGCCGGGCGAGGCTTCAGGGTGATACTGCACCGAGAAGACCGGCTTGTCCTTCAGCGCGATGCCGCAATTCGAACCGTCGAACAGCGACACATGCGTCTGTTCGACATTCTTCGGCAGCGAGTCCTTGTCCACCGCGAAGCCGTGATTCATCGAGGTGATCTCGACCTTGCCGGTGGTCAGGTCCTTCACCGGATGATTGGCGCCGTGATGGCCCTGATGCATCTTCATGGTCTTGCCGCCGAGCGCGATGCCGAGCATCTGGTGGCCGAGACAGATCCCGAAGGTCGGCATGCTCTTGTCGATCATGGTCTGGATCACCGGCACGGCATATTTGCCGGTCTCGGCCGGATCGCCGGGGCCGTTCGACAGGAACACGCCGTCCGGCTTCAGGGCGATGATGTCTTCTGCGCTCGTCGTCGCCGGCACCACGGTCACCTTGCAGCCTTGCGATGCGAGGAGGCGCAGGATGTTACGCTTCACGCCGTAATCGATCGCGACCACATGGAATTCCGGGTTCTCCACCCGCGAATAGCCTTCATTCCATTTCCATTCGGTCTCGTCCCAGGTGAAGCGCTGCGCGCTGGTCACCATCGGCACGAGATCCATGCCTTCGAGGCCCGGCCATTCGCGCGCTTCCTTCTTCAGCGCCTCGATGTCGAACTTGCCCGAGGGCTCGTGCGCGATCACGGCATTCGGCATGCCTTTTTCGCGGATGAGTGCGGTCAGCGCGCGGGTATCGATGCCGGCCAGGCCGACAATGCCGCGGGCGCGCAGCCATTGGTCGAGATGGCGCGTGGCGCGATAATTGGACGGGTTGGTGATCGACGAATGCAGCAGCACGCCGCGTGCGCCTGGCGTCGCCGCCATGTTCACCGTTTCGATATCGTCGTCGTTGGTGCCGACATTGCCGATATGCGGGAAGGTGAAGGTGATGATCTGGCCGGCATAGGACGGGTCGGTGAGGATTTCCTCATATCCCGTCATCGCCGTGTTGAAACAGACTTCGCCGACGGCGGAGCCGGTCGCGCCGAGGCCATGTCCTTCGAGAATGGTGCCGTCAGCCAGCACCAGCAGGGCCGTCGCCTTTGGCTCGGTCCATCCTGAATCGTGTAATGTGCTCATGAGCGGCCTCAATAATCCGATGCGGCCCGAAAGCCAACCACCCGAAAGACCGAAATGATCGCAATCCCTGTTTATATGGCGGCGGCTACGGCCGAAATTCTCGGCTGTTTTGCTTTCTGGGCGGTCCTGAGGCTTGGAAAATCGGCCTGGTGGCTGGTTCCGGGCGTGGTGTTTCTGATCCTTTTCGCCTATTTCCTGACATTGGTGGAAGCCGACTTTGCCGGCCGGGCCTATGCGGCCTATGGCGGGGTCTATATTGCCGCGTCTCTGGTCTGGCTGTGGGCCGCCGAAGGGGCGCGGCCGGATCGCTGGGATCTGACCGGCGCCGCCATCTGCCTTTTGGGCGCCGCGGTCATCCTGTTCGGTCCGCGCGCCGTTACCAACTAGAGCATCCAACCGGAGCATGATGCCGAAAAGTGCGAAGCGGTTTTCGGGCAACATCATGCTTGATACATCAGAATAGAGGTCTTCATGCTGCGCGACGATATCAACAACGCCCTCAAGGAGGCGATGAAGGCCAAGGACGAGCGCAAGATTTCCACGCTGCGTCTGGTCAACTCGACATTCAAGAATGCCGACATCGAGGCGCGTGCCAGCGGCAAGACGCTGGGCGATGCCGAGCTGTTGCCGGTGCTGCAGAAGATGATCAAGCAGCGTCAGGAATCCAAAGAGCTGTACGAGAAGGGCGGCCGCCCTGAACTCGCGCAGCAGGAAGGCGAGGAGATCGCCATCATCACCGCCTATCTGCCCAAGCAGATGTCGGATGCCGAAATGGCTGCCGCGATCGATGCTGCGATTGCCGAGACCGGCGCTGCCGCGATGAAGGACATGGGCAAGGTGGTCGGCGTGCTGAAGACCAAGTTCGCCGGCCAGATGGATTTCGGCAAGGCCAGCGGCATGGTGAAGGGCAAACTCGGCGGTTGATGTTCGTCATGCCCGGCCTTGTGCCGGGCATCCACGGCTTTCTTTTATCCGGCCAAGACGTGGATGGCCGGGACATAAGGCGTCAATGACGCCGTCTTCGACGGCTATGCCCAGCCATAACACTAAGACAGGTCAGCGCCGCTCTGTCCGATCCCTGCGGCCCAGACTGTTTTTCCATTTGCTCCGTAACGCCGCCGGCCGCTCCGGATAACGCTCGTCGAGAAATTCGGCGGTGACGATGCGGTCGGTGCGGAAATGACGAAAGTCATTGCGCAATTCGCACCACGCGATCAGCAATCTGACGGTGTCGAAATAGCCGATGGTGATGGGCCACACGGTGCGGTTCGACTCGCGGCCTTGTTCGTCGCGATAGCACAGCGCGATCTTGCGGCCGGTGCGGATCTGCGTGCGCAGCATCGGCATATCGAGCGCATCCGGCACGGCATTCCAGAGCGGTGGCGTTCCGCTCACCGGCTCGAGCACGTGAGGGCGCAAGCCCTCCGGCACCGATGCTGCGATCTTCGCGATCAGGTCTTCCGCCGCTTTCACCAGCGCCGGATCGCCGCGCCGCGCCACCCATTGCGCGCCGAGCACCGCGGCCTCGATCTCGTCCGGCGTCAGCATCAATGGCGGCAAGTCGAAACCGGCATCCAGCACATAGC
>JAEXXW010000389.1 GCA_023405565.1 Pseudomonadota bacterium | reverse complement strand
ACCTTCGAACAAATGCACGGAGTTCAGCGGCCGCCCGAGCATCCGCGACAATTGCTCGCGGTTGCGATGCGGCACCTTGGCCGCACCATGCAGCTCGAGAATATCCCGGTCTTTGTCATACCGGCCGATTGCGCCGCGGGTCTCGAGAGGCACGCCCGAATGACGGCCGACATACAAATCGAGATCAATGACACGATGCGCGGCAGCGAAGGCGGCCTCGATATCACCGTATCCCTGACGGATGACCATGGGCTCGGTGTTGCGCCCGTCCGAAAATACGCCGACCTGATCCGCGCTCATGATGGAGGGCAGTTCTTCGATACCGGCAAAAATACGGTCAGCCGCGTCTTCGGCTAGATAAGGATCCTCGGCAAAAACCACCGCGATCGGTTCGCCGACATAGCGGACACGCTCTGTGGCGAGCACGGGTTGCCGATATGGAACAAGATGCTCGACACGGGTGTCACGAAAGTCGATCGGCGGGATATCGGCGATATCGGCGGCGGTCCACACGGCGACAACACCGGGACTTTCAATCGCGTCCTGAATCGAAATCTCCTTCAGCCTGCCATTTGGCACGGCCGATCGCACAACCCGCATATGGAGCTGGCCGGGGAACGAGACGTCGGCCGCGAATAGCCCGCGACCGCGCACCAGAGGCGGGTCTTCGAGGCGCGTGACTGCCTTGCCGATGATGGATTCGCTCTCGTGATCCATATTGCGCGGCGTCTTTCAGGTTCCGGCCAATGTATCAGATCGAGTGCGTTGACCAGCCGCGCGACGCTTCATTTCGTCTGCTGCCGCGCGCGCGGCTTTGATGATGTTCTGGTACCCCGTGCATCGGCACAGGTTGGATGACAGCACATCCTTCAGTTCATGGTCTGTCATGTCCGGGTTCCGCTCAAGAGAACCCGTCAGCAACATCAGAAAGCCCGGCGTGCAGAAGCCGCATTGCAGCGCGTGATGCTCGATGAAAGATTCCTGAAGCGGATGCAGGGCATCACCCTGAGACAAACTCTCGACGGTCCTGATGTCGGCGCCTTCCGCCTGGACCGCAAACATCAGGCATGAGCGGACCGGTTCTCCATCGACCAGCACGTTGCACGCCCCGCAAACACCGTGTTCGCACCCCAGATGCGTCCCGGTAAGTCCGCATTGGTTGCGGATCGCGTCGGCCAGCGTGTAACGAGGCTCGACCTTGATACGATGGTCCTTGCCGTTCACGGTCAAGGTGATGTCGATAAATTGCTCACTCATAGTTGGGCCTGCCGCAACGCAGAAACAATTCCGTTCTTCACCAGATGACGCCGATAACGCGCCGGGGCGTGAATATCCTCCATCGGCTCGACGGAGGACGCCGCGGCCTCGCCGGCCGCTACAAATAAGGCCTCCGAGGGCACGGCGCCGGCGAGTACGGTCTCGGCAGCAACGTTCCGGCTCGGCCGGTCCTCGACACCACCGAGCCCGACGCGCGGAGCCACGATCTTGCCGTCCTCCAGGCGATAGGTCACGAGCACCATCGTAAGGCCGAAATCCCCGGCCCGCCGGCTGAATTCGAAAAAGCCGAATCGTTCATCAGCGGACAGCAACGGCAGCCGTACACTTGCGAGCAGTTCGTTCTCGGCAAGCGCTGTCATCATGATCCCGTCGAAGAAGTCCCCGGCATCAATGCTGCGTGTGCCATCGACGCTGCGCGCTTCGATCACGGCTTCCAGCGTGGCAGCCACAAGACACCATTCCGACGCCGGATCGGCGTGAGCGAGGCTGCCGCACATGGTCCCGCGCCGGCGGATCGGATAATGCGCGATATGCGCACAGACGCTCGACAACAACCGTCCGAGCGGGTTGGCGATCACCGGCTTCTCAAAGGCCGCATGCCGCACGAGGCAGCCAACCGACAGATATCCATCATCGGCGACAATGCGATCAGCTCCCGCGATGCGATTGATATCCACGAGATGCGCCGGAGCCGCCATACGATAGGCCATGGTCGGGACAAGACTTTGCCCGCCGGCCAGAATGCGCCCATCCTGCGGAGCAACCTCGCCCAGGATCGCGACCGCCTCATCCAACGTTCGCGGCGCATGATACTCAAACGGTGAGGGCTTCATTGGGCCACGCTGGTCATGAATCGAAAGTCCTCGGGATAAATTAAGTCAGGCGCCGCTGACGAGGGCCGCCATGCCGGCAACAGCCTTCGTCTGCTTTGTTACAGCACTCTGCCCCCAAGGGTTTCGTCTCTTCATGAGCAAATCCCAGCCTCCTCAAGCCAGCCCCGCATCGATCACAGGTCCCTCCGGACCAATTGTCAGGACATTCTTATGTTTCAACACCTTCCGGAATGAGTCAAAAGTTTTTGTGCCGGAATTCTGTGCAGTGCACTAGGCATTGCGACCACAAATCCGGCCTTGACGGCGACGCCCCCTTGCACGAACGTAAGAATGTAAGGACATTTCAAACTCGGTGCGGCGCATGGCCGTGTTGTGAGGATTTTGCGTTCGATACGCAGCCAGGCACCCCGAACCGGCTATGACAAGGCGCAACCGGCCAACCGTTCGGCCGGATTTTGTTTTCTCCTCACCTTGAGGAGAGAGATTCGATGACATTCGGATCGTGGCGACATGGCCGCGGCCGGCAATCTGGAGGTGACTGTGGCTGATCAGCGTTGGGACGTGGTGGTCGTGGGTGCGGGCAATGCGGCGTTCTGTGCCGCCCTGGCCGCCCAGGAGAAGGGGGCCAAGGTCCTGATGCTCGAGCGCGCGCCGAAAGATCTCAGCGGCGGCAATTCACGGTTCACGGCCGGCGCGATCCGCTGTGCCTATAACGGCGTCGACGATCTGCGCAAGCTGATGCCCGATCTCACCGATGAGGAGGTCGATCGCACCGATTTCGGCACCTACACGACCGACCAGTTTTTCGACGACATGTTCCGCGTCACGCAATTCCGGACCGATCCCGAGTTGTGCGAAAAGCTGGTGATGAATTCCTTCGACACGATGCTGTGGCTCCGGTCGAAGGGAATGCGGTTTGTTCCGATCTATGGGCGGCAGGCTTTCAAGATCGACGGCCGCTTCAAATTCTGGGGCGGTCTCACCGTGGAAGCATGGGGTGGCGGACCGGGTCTGGTCGATCAGCATACAGCGATCGCCGAAAAATTGGGCATCGAGGTACGATATCAAACCCGCGCGATCTCTCTCATCTATGATGGTCATGCCGTTACCGGCATTCGCGTGAAGACCACCGACGGCATTCACGATATCAAGGCAAAATCGGTCGTGCTCGCCTCGGGCGGTTTCGAATCGAACACCGAATGGCGCACACGCTATCTTGGTCCAGGCTGGGAACTGGCCAAGGTGCGCGGCACCAATTTCAACACGGGCGATGGCATCCGCATGGCGCTCGATATCGGGGCATCCCCGGCCGGCAACTGGTCGGGCTGTCACGCGGTCGGCTGGGACTATAATGCGCCGGAATTCGGCGATCTCGCGGTCGGCGACAACTTCCAGAAGCATTCCTATCCGTGGGGCATCATGGTGAATGCCACCGGCCGCCGCTTCGTCGACGAGGGCGCGGACTTCCGCAACTACACCTATGCGAAATACGGCCGGGTGATCCTGAATCAGCCGAACAATTTCGCCTGGCAGATTTTCGATCAGAAGATCGTTCCGATCCTGCGCGATGAATATCGCATCAAGCGCGTGACCAAACAGACCGCCAACACCATCGAGGAACTCGCCCACAAGCTCGAGGGCGTCGATGCCGAGGCGTTCCTGGACGAAGTCCGCACCTACAACGCTGCGGTTCGCAAGGACATTCCCTACAACC
>JAEXXW010000385.1 GCA_023405565.1 Pseudomonadota bacterium | reverse complement strand
GTACAGACCGTGCAGGGATTTTGTGAATCGATATTGCCGCAGGTGCTGCAGACCGTGATGCGGTCGCGCGCCGTGCCGAGCGCGTCGGTCAGCGGCGTCATCAATTGCTCGCGCTTCTTGATGAGGTGCAGAGCGGCCCGCCGCGCCGAACGCGGCCCCAGGCCCGGCAGCTTGGCCAGAAGCTGGATCAGGCGTTCGATTTCAGGTCCGGCTACGGCTTTCGGCATCGCACTCGATCAAATAAGGACTCAAGAGAAGCCGCATATTGCGAGCCGCGCGCACGAAATCAATGGCTGCCTCATGTCATTCCGGGACGGCGCTGAAAGCGCCGGGCCCGGAATCCGGGGCTCGGCGAAAACTCTTCTGGATTCCGGGTTCGCGGGCTTACGCCCGCGCCCCGGAATGACAAATCAGAGCTTCTCGATCGCGATCTGATAGCCGCGATGCACCTCGCGGTATTGTCCCGGAATACCAGCAAGGAACATGTCGACGCCGAGTTTGGGACGCTCCTCTTCCGTCTCCATCAGTGGCCATTCGTAATCGTCGAACACGGCGATGCCGCCGCGATCGAGCAACGACCACGCCAGCACGGCATCGCGATAGACGTCGGCGGCGATATGGCTGCCATCGACATAGGCGACATCGAAGCGCCGCCCCTGCGCACCGAGACGCGGCAGCACATCGGTCGAACTGCCGACGATCTTCTCCACCCGCGCCTCATAGCCAGCAAGGTTCTTGTCGAACTGCTTTTCGCTCTTGCGCGCGAGATCGGCAAAGTAGGGATTTTCGTGATGCTCGACATTGCCGGCGAACGGGTCGATGCACACGATGGTCGAATGCGGCAGGACATTGAGGAAGCATAGGGCCGAGCGCCCCTCCCACGATCCCACCTCGACGATCCGCACCGTCCTGTCGCGCAGATGGTTCAGCCACTCCGCCCAGTTGAAGAAGTGATGCGCGGCCCAGTCGGTATGGAAGGTGCGCCCCTCCTCCCATTCCAGGATTTGTGCCTTGGTCAGATAAGCGTTTTCCGGCTTCTCGAGAAAAGCCCGATCTTCATGCGGATTGGTGCTCACGACATCTCCCTGGAATTTCCCCGCCCATCATGACGAGTCGCGACGCGCGTCGCCAGCACGAACCTGCCGGTGGCAACCTCGCATTCGCGCGCTATATTTCCCTTGGAAATAAGCCGCGAATAGGGAACTCATGTCTCCGCTCGCCCGCCTTGCCACCCGCGTCGCCTATGGCGCGACGCAATTGCCTCGCCTCGCCTGGTATGTGGGCCACAGCTATGCGCTGCAGCGGCTGGCGGCGGAGGTAAGACGGCGCGAAGCTGGCGAACAAGCCCCTGCGGTGAGCCCATCGCGAGCGGGCGACAATCGCGCGCCGAGTTTGAGCGACGAACGGCTCTATAGCGACATGGCGGCCCTCATGACGCGCGATCTCGCCAATGTCGAAGAAGGTCTTTATCCGCTGCCAGCGGATCACGACGGCTCGCTGATGATGCGGATCTATCGCTCCCGCCTGTTTTTCAACGATTTGCCGGATGTGCATCGCCGCCGCAAGGAGCGCCGTCACGACGAGGTGCTGGACGAGACCACGCGCGGCAAGCGGCCGGATTATTATCTGCAGAATTTCCATTACCAGTCGGGCGGCTGGCTGACGGACGATTCCGCGCAGCGCTACGACACGCAGGTCGAAGTGCTGTTCAAAGGCACGGCCAATGCCATGCGGCGGATGGCGCTGCCGGAGCTTTACGAGATCTTCAAAGGCCGCGATCAGCGCAAGCTCGCACTTGTCGATATTGGCTGCGGAACGGGGCGCTTTCTCGACTTCGTCAAACAGGCATGGCCGCGATTACCGGTGACCGGCATCGATCTGTCCGAGCCCTATGTCAAACATACACGCCGGCATCTGCGCCGCTGGTCGCACGTGCGCATGATCGTCGGCAATGCCGAAAGCCTGCCGCTGCGGGATAACAGCCAGGATGCAGTAACGAATATCTTCATGATGCATGAATTGCCGCCGAAGGTGCGCCGCATTGTGATCGGCGAATGCGCGCGCGTGCTGAAACCCGGTGGCCGGCTCGTGATCGTCGATTCCCTGCAGCGGCGCGACGTGCCGGACTATGTCGGGGTCCTGGAACGCTTCCCGCAGAATTATCACGAGCCCTATTTCGAGAGTTATCTCGACGAGGATTTCGCACATATCGCCAGGACACATGGCCTGACACATGTGCGCGACGAACCCGCCTTCGTGTCGAAGGTCATGGTCTTCGATAAGGTCTGAACAGACGCTGCCCATTCCCTTAAGGAACCCCGCCAGCGTGGATGGTTCTTAACCTGCGACCACGCGCAATTCCGCACGGCCGCGATGATGCGCATGCGTGATCGCGATCGCCAGCGCATCGGCGGCATCATGCGAGCGGGGATTGGCCTTGGGCAACAACACGTCGATCATCATGCGGATCTGTGTCTTCTCGGCATGGCCCGCGCCGACCACCGTCTTCTTCACAAGGTTCGGCGCATATTCGGCGACCACGATGCCGGCCCGTGCCGGGATCAGCATGGCGATGCCGCGCGCCTGACCAAGTTTCAGCGTCGCCGCGCCATCGCGATTGACAAAGGTCGCCTCCACCGCCGCCTCGTCCGGCGTGAATTCCTCGACGACTTTGACGAGGCCGTCGTGGATCGTCACCAGCCGCTCCGCCAGCGCCGCCCGCTCATGCGTCTCGACGGAACCGCAGGCCAGAAAGACCAGTTTGTTGCCCTCGCACGTGATCACGCCCCAGCCGGTACGGCGGAGGCCCGGATCGATGCCGAGAATGCGAATCGGGCGTTTCATGCTGCCCATCTGATAGCACGCCGGATGCATGGATGGCGCGCGTCGCAGCCCCTCACTCGGGCCCGCCTACCCTGATAAGCAGGCTTTGCCGGGGGCTCCGTGATCGAATTACCAAAGCTTGCGACGTTTTCCACGCTCGTTGCCGAACCGCGCTTCATCGCCGGCCTCGGCGCAGCCGTGCTGGCCGGCATCGTCCGCGGCTTTTCCGGCTTCGGCTCGGCGCTGATCTATGTGCCGCTGATGGCCGCGATCTATGATCCGAAGATTGCGACCGTGTCCTTCGTGATCGCCGATTATCTCAGTGCCTCGCCGCATTTCGTTCAGGCGTTCCGCAGATGCCATTGGCGCGATGTCCTGCCCGCCTTTCTCGCGGCTGCGGCAACTGTGCCTTTGGGCACGATGCTGCAAAAGACCGCCGATCCCGCGACCTTGCGTTGGGGCATGGCAGGTTTCGTGTCGCTGTTTGTCGTGCTGCTGGCGAGCGGCTGGCGCTATCCCGGCAAGACCAACACCGTCGGCGCGATTGGCGCAGGCGCCTTGTCCGGCATCGCCGGCGGCGCCACGCAGATGTCCGGCCCGCCGCTGATCCTGTTCTGGCTCAGCAGTCCGCATCCCGCCCCGGTCGTGCGCTTTAATCTGATGGCCTGCCTCGCGCTGATCGGCTTCACGCTGGTGGCAAGCTACATGGTCCAGGATCTGTTCAAGGCCACACCGATTGCGATTGGCCTCATGCTCTGGCCTGTCTACACGGTCTCCGTTTTCCTTGGTGCTTACCTGTTCGGCCGCACATCCGATCAAGGCTATCGCCGCGTCGCCTATCTCATCATCGCCGCTTCGGCGCTATTCAGCCTGCCGCTCTTCGATTCCTGGTTCCGGTGATGACCGATTTCTTGTCCGCGCAGACATACAACGCCATCCTTCACGATCCACGGTTCATCGCGGCGGTCGTGGTGACGCTGATATCCGGCCTCGTGCGCGGCTTTTCCGGCTTCGGTTCGGCGCTGATCTACATCCCGCTCATCGCAGCAATCTACGAACCGCGTATCACCGTCGTGACGCTTCTGGTTACCGATACCATTGCCAGCGCCCCCTACAGCATCGCACAAACACGTCACTGCAACTGGCGCGAGGTTGCCCCCGTCACACTGGCTGCATTTGCCACCATCCCGCTCGGCGTCATGGCGCTGCAATATCTCGATCCTTTGGTTTTGCGCTGGTGCATCGCGATCCTGGTCATCGTGCTGCTGGCTGTCCTCGCGTCGGGATGGCGCTATCATGGCAAGCCCCATCTGTCGGCGTCGCTGGGCGTCGGGCTGTTCTCGGGCGTCAGCACCGGCGCGGTCCAGATCGCAGGCCCCGCAGCGATCATCTATTGGCTCGGCGGCCCCAGCAGCGCCGCCGTGATCCGTGCCAACCTGATGGTCTATTTCATGCTGCTCGCGATCGCGTCATTCGTGATCTATTTCTTCCGCGGGCTGTTCACAGCCGACGTATTGCTGATGTCCGTTCTGCTGGCGCCGATCTTCATCGTGTCGATGACGGTCGGCGCCTGGATGTTCAAGGGCGCGTCGGATCACGCCTATCGCCGCGCGGCCTATATCATCATCGCGCTGTCGGCTGTGGTCAGCCTGCCACTGTTCGACGAGTTGATCAGATGACGGACGGCCGGATCGAACCCGTCAGCAGGCTGAAGCGCTCAAGCGAAGTGGAGACCGGCTCGCGTGAAGAAAACGCGTCAAAGCAACAAGTGAGAGCTCCGGCTTTGATCCCATCAAAGCCGGAAAGACTCTAGGCGCTCATCTTCGACATCAGCGAATCCGAGACCTCGAAATTCGCATAGACATTCTGCACGTCATCGTTTTCTTCGAGCAGCTCGATCATGCGCAGCAGCTTCTCGCCGGCTTCGTCATCGACCGACAGCGTATTCTGCGGCTTCCACATCAGGGCCGACTTGCGCGGCTCACCGAACTTGGCTTCCAGCGCTTTCGACACCTCGGCGAGAGAATCCGGTGCGGTGTAAACCTCGTGGCCATTCTCGCCGGATACCACATCGTCCGCGCCGGCATCGATCGCCGCTTCCAGCATCGCATCGGCGCTCGCCTTGTCGGCATTGAACTCGACGATGCCGACGCGGTCGAACATGAACGACACGGCGCCGGTTTCGGCGAGGTTGCCGCCATTCTTGGTGAAGGTCGCGCGCACTTCGCCGGCCGTGCGGTTGCGGTTATCGGTCAGCGCCTCGACGATGACGGCGACGCCGCCGGGACCATAGCCCTCGTAACGCACCTCATCGTAGTTCTCTGAATCGCCGCCCTGGCTTTTCTTGATGGCGCGCTCGATATTGTCCTTCGGCATGTTTTCCGCACGGGCGGCGATGATCGCGGCCCGCAGACGCGGATTAAACTCGGGGTCCGGCATGCCCATCTTCGCGGCGACCGTGATTTCGCGGCCGAGCTTGGAGAACAGCTTGGCGCGGATCTTATCCTGCCGCCCCTTGCGGTGCATGATGTTCTTGAATTGGGAATGACCTGCCATGTTCCGGACCGACGCGATTTAGTTGAGATTCCGCGCGGGGTTATAGGCGAGCCGGGAGCGAAAATCCAGAAATCCGGGAGGGACAAAATCGGGGGCATTTCCAGCCCGAATGCCTCCCCCCGAGCCGCGCGTCAGGCGCGTGGAAGGCCGGGCACGACAGACGTGCGATGATTCATGGACGATCGCTCCCTGTCGCGCCTTCGCCGAGCCAGGTATCGTTTTCCATCACGATCCGGCAGGGCTCGGCCAGCTTGTGGCGCTCGCGGCAGCCATCGAGCACGGCCTTGCGCGCCGCCTCAATGGTGCCGGCACCATATTGCGTCGAATAGGATTTGCCATCGGGCGTTTGCGCAATCGCCTTGTAGGTCGGCGCGGCGAGATAGCGCTCGATGAAAGCCCGGCTCTTTTCCTGCATGTTGAGCTGCTTCATGATTTCGGCAATGCGCTCGCGCTTCGGCGCCGGCAGGCTGTGGAAGCGCAGGAATGCATCCATCTCCATCAGCCATTGCAGCCGGCCAGGCGCAGCCGCGAACAGGGCATGTCCGTCGGTGCCGAATTTGTCGAACATGACCAGCTTCACATCGCCGCCGCCATCGAGAAAGGCGCTTTGCATGCGCTCGACGAGCGCAGGCCCAAAGAAGCTGTCGTTCCTCGCATAGATCCACAAATTCGGCACACGGCTGGTCAGCCCGAATGTCCGATAGGCATTCACCAGCACATCCTCCTTCGGGCAATCCGGCATGCGCAGCCCGCCGGAAATGCTGATTACACCAAGCAGATTTTTCGGGTTGCGCGCGCCGAAGGCGACCACGGCCGCGCCGCCCGCCGAAACGCCGATGGCGATCGCGCGGTCCGGGTCGGCGTCGGGCCGCTTCGACACCAGATCCAGCGTGGCCTGCAGGTCATCGGCATCGGCGCCGAGACGATCGGCGAATGTCGTCGTCGCGCAACTGACAGGCGCCGCCATCGGGCCATCGGATTGCCCGAAGCCGCGCCGCATCACCACGACCGCGAGATAACCGCGACGGGCGAGATCGCGTGCCACGCCGGTATAATGCGCTGCACGGCTTTCCAGCATGTCGCCATGGTTGGACGACTTGCCATGGGTGATCAGCGCGATCGGCAGCCGCTCGGTCGCATCGGCAAGCTTGACGACAAGACCTTCGAGACGCACCGAGCGGTTCTCGATGGCCGTGCGGAAGAATGTGCGTTCGACAATGAATTCATCGGGCTTCTGTTGAGCCGGGGCCTGCGCATGCGCGTGACCGACGATCGTCAACAGCGCGACAAGGACAGCCAGCATCCTGGCGACAGGCCGCAGGCCCGTCACGCGTCTTGAACCTTGATGATTGTTATCGATCCGCATGGACACATACCCGGCAAGAACCTCGAAGATAACCGGTCTCATACGCCTCGACCAGTACACCCGGATGACGGCAGGCCGCAGCGGAAATCCCGCCCTAGGCCTCAAGCCAGAAATGCGGCACCGCCTCCTCCAGCCGCGCGCCGAGCCGCACCGCTGAAACGCGCGTGGCAAGGCCCGTTGCGTCGTCGGTTTCGACGGCGAGCCCGCACAGGGTGGCAGCGCCGGTTGCCGCCTCGAACTTGGTCGATGGGATGCGGCGCAAAAAGCGCGACAGCGGCTCGTCCTTCACCATGCCGATGACGGAATCATAATCGCCGGTCATGCCGGCATCGGTCTGGTAAGCGGTGCCGCCCGGCAGCACCTGATGGTCGCTGGTCGGCACATGCGTATGGGTGCCGACAACGAGACTGACGCGGCCATCGAGGAAATGCCCCATCGCCTGCTTCTCGCTCGTCACCTCCGCATGGAAGTCGACAATAATCGCGTCGGCATCGCGCTTCAGCGCACAGATTTCGAGTTCGCGTTCGATCGCTGTGAAGGGATCGTCGAGCGGATCGAGAAAGATACGGCCCATCGCATTGATGACGAGAACGCGCGCACCATTCTTGGCATCGATCATCGCGGCGCCACGGCCCGGTGTCCCTTTCGGATAATTGAGCGGACGCACGAGACGGGGGCTGCGTTCGATGAAGACCAGCGCCTCGCGCTGATCCCAGGCATGGTTGCCGAGTGTGACGACGTCGACACCGCTATCAATGAATTCGCGGAAGATGCTTTCGGTGATGCCAAAGCCGCCTGCCGCATTCTCGCCATTGAGCACGACAAGATCGAGCTTCCAGTC
>JAEXXW010000005.1 GCA_023405565.1 Pseudomonadota bacterium | reverse complement strand
GTCTGACGCGCCTCATCTGCGATGAGGCCGATCGCATTGTGAAGCTGGTCGACCGGATGGAAGTCTTTGCCGACGAGCGGCCGATCGAGCGGGAGCCGGTCAACATCCATGCCGTGCTCGAACATGTGAAGCGGCTCGCCCAGTCGGGCTTCGCCCGGCATATCCGCTTCGTGGAGGAATACGACCCCTCGTTGCCACCGGTGCTGGCCAACCGCGACCAGCTTGTTCAGGTTTTCCTGAACCTTGTGAAGAATGCCGCCGAGGCCATCGGCGAGAATGCCATCGACGGCGAGATCCAGATGACGACCGCGTTCCGACCCGGCGTGCGCCTGACCCTGCCGGGCAGCCGCTCACGGGTGTCGCTGCCGATGGAGTTCTGCATCAAGGACAACGGTTCAGGTGTGCCCGCCGACCTGCTGCCGCATCTGTTTGATCCGTTCGTGACGACCAAGGCCTCTGGATCTGGCCTCGGACTTGCATTGGTGGCGAAGATCATTGGCGACCACGGTGGCATCATCGAATGCGAATCCCAGACCCGGCATACCGTCTTTCGGATTCTCTTGCCGATGTATGCGGGAAACGGTTCTCACGTCCGGACAGAGGCGAGAGAAGCTGCGATGGAAGCCCAAGCAATATGAACGAAAGCCAACGGTATAAAGGCTGAAGATGCCCATGCCCGCCGGAAACATTCTCGTCGCTGACGACGACGCCGCGATTCGAACCGTCCTGAACCAGGCGCTCTCACGCGCCGGCTACGAGGTCCGTTCGACCAGCAATGCCGCAACGCTCTGGCGTTGGGTCAGCCAGGGCGAGGGAGATCTCGTCATCACCGACGTGGTGATGCCCGACGAGAACGCGTTCGAACTGATCCCGCGCATGAAAAAACTGCGCCCGGAACTGCCGATCATCGTCATGAGCGCACAAAACACGTTCATGACCGCGATCCGGGCGTCCGAGCGGGGCGCTTATGAGTATTTGCCCAAGCCCTTCGACCTGAAGGAACTGATTGGCATCGTCGGTCGCGCTTTGTCAGAGCCGAAGGACAAACCGCGCCACGCGGCCCGTCCCGATGAAATGGATCAGATTCCGCTCGTCGGCCGGTCGCCGGCGATGCAGGAAATCTACCGGCTGCTGGCGCGGCTGATGCAGACCGACCTGACGGTGATGATCACCGGCGAATCCGGCACCGGCAAGGAACTGGTCGCGCGCGCCTTGCACGATTACGGCAAGCGCCGGGGCGGTCCATTCGTCGCCATCAACATGGCGGCCATCCCGCGCGATCTGATCGAATCCGAATTGTTCGGACACGAGAAGGGCGCCTTTACCGGTGCGAACACGCGCAGCACCGGACGGTTCGAACAGGCCGAAGGCGGCACGCTGTTCCTCGACGAAATCGGCGATATGCCGATGGAGGCACAGACGCGCCTGCTGCGCGTGCTGCAGCAGGGCGAATACACAACCGTAGGCGGCCGCACGCCGATCAAGACTGACGTGCGCATTGTTGCCGCGACCAACAAGGATCTGCGCATCCTCATCCAGCAGGGACTGTTCCGCGAAGACTTGTTCTTCCGGCTCAATGTGGTGCCGCTGCGTTTGCCGCCGCTGCGCGAACGCGCCGAGGATGTGCCCGACCTGATCCGTCATTTCTTCATGCTGGCGGAACGCGAAGGCCTGCCACGCAAGCAGATCGATCAGGCGGCTCTCGAGCGTCTGAAGAAGTATCCCTGGCCGGGCAATGTGCGCGAGATCGAAAATCTCGCGCGGCGGCTTGCGGCACTTTATCCGCACGAGGTGATCACGCTTCCGGTCATCGAATCGGAATTGACGCAACCGGCTGTCACGCAGGAGATGGATACCGGCGCGCCCGACAACCTTTCTGCGGCGGTTGAACGCAATCTGGCCCGTTACTTTGCCGGCTTCCCGGACGGTCTGCCGCCGCCCGGCCTCTATCACCGCATTCTGCGGGAAGTGGAGCACCCGTTGCTGACCGCCGCTTTGACAGCCACGCGCGGCAACCAGATCCGGGCTGCCGATCTGCTTGGTGTCAACCGCAATACATTGCGCAAGAAAATCAGGGACCTGGATATTCAGGTCATCCGTACGACGACCTGATTTTCTAACAAAACCTCTGTCGGCTGCCGCGGAATTGTCGCAATTCCGCAACAATGTTGTATAAATACATCAACGAATCCGGTCAGCCGACCGATCGCCAGTTCGCATTCGGGGGCCGATGGCCAGCGCTGACCAATCGTTGCCGCTCGACAAGTCGGCCGGTATGCCGGTAGGCCGCCGATTATCGTTTCGCTGGATCAGTTCCATTACCGTCGGCGCGGCGCTGCTGTCCGCGCTGGCAACATTCCTTGTCCTGTCGGGACTGACGCGGCTACCGCCGACCCACAACGTCGTCGTCAGCCTGCTCGGCATCAACGCCATCGCGGCATTGATCCTGATCCTCGTCATCGCCCAGGAAGCCTACAAGATCGTCCAGGCACGACGGCGCGGCCGGGCTGCGGCGCGCCTGCATGTGCGCATTGTTGGCCTGTTCGCCATCATTGCCGCCGTGCCCACCATCCTTGTCGCGATTGTCGCCACGATCACGCTCGATCGCGGTCTCGACCGTTTCTTTTCGATCAGGACAAAAGCGATCATCGAGAATTCGCTGCTCGTTTCAGAGGCCTACCTGCGCGAGCACGGGCAGATGATCCGAGGCGATATTCTCGCGATGGCGCAGGACGTCGCGCGCGCCAAGCCGCTGTTCGATTCCGACCGCGAACGCTTTCAACAATTCCTGACCGCCCAGGCCACGATCCGCGGCCTGCCGATCGCCGTCATTCTGAATGGCGAACTTGACGTCGTCGAGCGCACCAATCTTCGGGTGAGCCAGGACTTTGCGATTCCCAACAAGGAAGCGCTGAAGTCGATGAGCGAGACCGAACCGCAGATCGCGCTGCTGCCAGACACCAATTATGTCGCCAGCGTCATCAAGCTGCGTGGCTATGACTCGATGTATCTCTATGTGGCGCGGCTGCTCGACCCGCGCGTCGTGTCGCAATTGCGGGAAACGCGCGCCAGCGTCAGCGACTATGCGTTGCTGGAGGCGAGGCGACTTGGCGTCACCGTAGCCTTTGGTTTGATGTACACTGTCATCGCCCTGATCGTGACGCTGTCGGCGGTGCTGATCGGTTTGAATTTCGCCAATCGGCTGGTGGCGCCGATCCGGCGCCTGATCGGCGCCGCGAATGTCGTCGCCACCGGTAACCTGCACGTGCAGGTGCCGGTCCATCGCTCCGAAGGTGACCTTGGCCAGCTTGGCGAGACCTTCAACCGCATGACACATGATTTGCGCACGCAGCGCGACGATCTCGTCAATGCTCGCGATCTGATCGACAGCCGCCGGCGCTTCAGCGAAGCGGTTCTGGCCGGCGCCAGCGCCGGAATCATCGGTGTCGACCATGACGGAAGGATCAGCATCCTCAACCGTTCGGCCGAGCAACTGATCGGCGCGCCCGGCGGCGAGGTGATGAGCAAGCCGCTGCTCGATGTCGTGCCCGAGCTTGCCGAACTCATTCAGCAATCCATCGACAACGGCCAGCGCCTGACGCAGGGACAGGTGACACTGAGCCGTAAGGGACGCGAGCGCAATCTGTCCGTTCGCGTCACAAGCGAACAGACCGCCGAAGCCGAACACGGCTATGTGGTGACACTGGATGACATTACAGAGCTCGTGTCTGCACAGCGCACATCGGCCTGGGCCGATGTGGCGCGGCGCATTGCGCATGAAATCAAGAATCCGCTGACGCCGATCCAGCTTTCGGCGGAGCGTCTGCGCCGCAAATACGGAAAAGTGATCACGGACGATCGTGCTATCTTCGAACAATGCACAGATACGATCGTGCGGCAGGTGGACGACATCCGCCGCATGGTGGATGAATTCTCGCGCTTTGCGCGGATGCCCAAGCCCGTCATGGAG
>JAEXXW010000511.1 GCA_023405565.1 Pseudomonadota bacterium | reverse complement strand
CGCCCATATTGAGCGCACCGACGAGAATGGCGCCGGCAGCTTCCAGTTTTTCGATCAACGGCGAGTCATGCTGCGACGGCGGCAGATCGCGATTGATCTTCGATCCCGCACGCGTCGGTAGCCCTTCGACATCGAACAAATTCTTGACCGCGAACGGCACGCCGGCCAGCGGCCCCAATGGCTTTCCGGCAGCGCGATCGGCATCGAGCGCCCTGGCGCGCGCGATCGCGCGTTCCGCTGTGACGTCGGTGAAGGCATTCAACGTCTGATCGCGTGTCTGGATGGTCGACAGCGCGGCTTCGATCACCGTCTGGGCCGACACGTCTCCCTGCGACACGGCTTTGGCGATTTCAAAGCCTTTGGCGAAACTCAAATCCGTCATGTCAGGCTCCGTAGACCGGAGCCGGTTCGGCGTCGTCCGGCAGCGGGAAGTCGTCGAACTGCGATGCGAGACGGAACGTCACCTCGACATTCTGGCGCACCGCCGGCAGCCAGGCCGGATCGAGCGGCAGTTTCATCAATTCGGCCGATGCCACAATCCAGGCATCCAGAGCTTTGTCATCCTTCATTCTCAATCCCTCACAACGGGGGATGTGGAATAGCAGACAAAAGCTCCTTCGTATAATCGGATTGCGGCGCATCCATCACGCGGTACGCAGTTCCCTCCTCCACGATCTTGCCGCTGCGCATCACGATCACGCGGTCGCATAACAACCGCACCACGTTAAGGTCGTGCGATACGAAGAGATAGCTCATGCCGAGCGAGTGTTTCAGGTCCTCCAGCAGGTTGAGCACCACCGCCTGCACCGACACGTCGAGCGCAGCCGTCGGCTCATCGAGGATCACGAGTTCCGGTGACAACGCTATCGCGCGCGCGATACCGACGCGCGCCTTCTGGCCGCCGGACAATTGATGCGGAAAGCGATCCAGCAACTCGACCGGCAGGCCGACCTGCTGTGCCAACTCCTCGCAGCGCGCACGCACCGCATCGCGACCCTTGATATCGCTCATGCGCATGATCGGATCAGCAATGGCGCGCACCGCGGTGAAGCGCGGGTTGAGTGAATCCGTCGGATCCTGGAACACCATCTGGATACGCTTGCGCATCGGCGACCTGGCGAATTCCTTTGCCGGAATGGCGCCGATGTCCTCGCCGTCGAATGTCACCATGCCCGAGGTCGGGTCGAGCAGACGCATCACCATCATCGACGTCGTTGATTTGCCGCAACCGGATTCCCCGACCAGACCGACGCTCTCGCCGCGCTTGATCTCGAACGAGATGCCGTCAACCGCCTTGAAGGTCTCGGAAACCGGAAGCTGCTCCTTCTTGCGGAAGAAATTCGCCAGCGTTCCGGTCGCGCCCTGGCGCGGATATTCCTTCACGAGATTGGAGACGACCAGCAGCGGCGTCTTGTCGAAACTTTCCTCTGGCGGCGCGGGCAAAGGCGCATGCGAGGGTGGCGCATCCTCGGGTAGCAGGTCGCGCAACGATACGCCGAGACGCGGCGTCGCCCGCATCAATTTGCGCGTATAAGCGTGCTGCGGTGCCTTGAAGATTGTCGACGACGCGGCCGTCTCGACCACCTTGCCCTTCTCCATCACCACCACGCGGTCGCAATAAGCGGCGGCAAGGCCCAGATCGTGGGTGATAAGGATAGTCGACATACCGCGCTCGCGCGTCAGCTCGACGACGAGGTCCATCACCGCCTTCTGGGTCGTCACATCGAGGCCGGTTGTCGGTTCGTCGGCGATCAGGAGTTGCGGCTGGCAGGCCAGCGCCAGCGCGATGACCACGCGCTGGCACATACCGCCGGAAAGTTCGAACGGATAGGCGTGATAACGCTCTTCCGGGCGCGCGATGCGCACCTTCTTCAGCGCCTCGATCGCCTTTTCCTTCGCATCGGATGGCTGCGCCTGCACATGCTGCAGCAGCACATCCTCGATCTGATGACCGACCTTGCGGATCGGATTGAGTGCCGCACGCGGATTCTGGAAAATCATCGAGATTTCACGGCCGCGCAGGTCGCGCATCTCCCTCTCCGGCGCATCGCACACGTCGATGCCCGAGAAGGTGATCGCACCGTCGGCAATCCTGCCCGCACGATCGAGAATGCGCATCACCGCATAGGACGTGACCGACTTGCCGGAGCCGGACTCGCCGACGATGCCAACCGTCTCCCCCTTGCCGACTGTGACGTTCACATGCTGCACCGCCTTGACGATGCCGCGCCGTGTCATGAATTCGACGGTGAGATCCCGCACATCGAGCAATGTGGTGGTCATCTGATTGCCCTCACGTGCGCCGCTGCGGATCGACGATGTCGCGCAATCCGTCACCGAGCAGATTGAAGCAGAACACCGCCAGCATGAGCGCCGCGCCCGGGAAGAAGGCGATCCACCATTCGCCGGAGACGATGAAGCTCGCACCCTCGGCGACCATGATGCCCCATTCCGGCGTCGGCGGCCGCACGCCAAGACCGATGAACGACAGTCCGGCCGCATTGAGGATCGCGTAGCCCATCGTCAGCGACATCTGCACCACCATGATCGGCATGATGTTCGGCAGGATCTGCGTCAGCAGGATGCGGAATTCGCCGTTGCCGGAGAGACGCGCGGCCTGCACGAAACCGGCGTCACGCCGCACATTGGCTTCGGCACGGGCGACGCGCGCATAAAGCGGGTAATTAATGATAGCGGTGGCAATGATGATATTCGTCACCGTATTGCCGAGGGCTGCAACGATACCCATCGCCAGCACGAAGAGCGGAAAGGCCATGATCGTATCGGCGATGCGGCCGACGATGCGATCGGTCCAGCCACCGAAAAATCCGGCCGCCGTGCCCGACAAGCCGCCCAGCGCAAAAACGAGCGCGACGGAAGCAACCGCAATCGTCATGTCGAGCCGGGCCGCAACGATGACGCGGCTGAAAATGTCGCGACCGAGTTGATCGGTGCCGAACCAGTGCCGTGCCGACGGTCCCTGCAAGGCCGATTGCGTGTTGCTGGCGAGCGGATCGTAAGGCGCGATCCACGGACCGAAGATGGCGCAGATCGCGATCAGCAGAAACAGCCCGAAAGCGATGCCGGTAACCGGATTTTCGGAGATGACGTAACGCGCATGCGCAATGATCGATGTCTGCTTGTGTGCCGCGACGGGTATTGTCGCCGGTGCCGGCGCACCCGCCATGGCAAGCGCCGGCGTGTCGGTTGCAGCAATATGGGCGGAGTCGAGGTCGGGACGGCTGTTCATCCTTCAAGCCTCACACGCGGATCGATCACGCCGTACAGCATGTCGATCATCAGATTGAGCAGGACGTACATGATCGCCATCGTGAGCACGAAGCCCTGAACCGGCGCAAAATCGGACGCGATCAGGGCCTCGATGGCGTAGGAGCCGATGCCGGGCCAGGCGAACACCTTCTCCACCAGCACATTGGCGCCGAGCAGAAACGAGAACACCATGCCGAGCGTGGTGACGACAGGAAGCATCGCGTTACGGAACGCGTAAGTCATGATGACGCTGCGCGGCGACAGGCCGCTGGCGCGCGCCGTGCGCACGAAATCCGACGACAGCACCGCGAGCATCGAGGCCCGCGTCATGCGCGTGATCGGCGCCAGCGAGAAGATGGCCAGCGTCGCCGCCGGCAGGATGAGCTGCGACAACGCCGCGTGAAATGTCCCGAATTGTCCCGCCAGCAAACTGTCGATTGTATAGAAGCCTGTGATAGGCGGTGGCGCCGAATAGAAGATATCCAGCCGCCCCAAAGGCGCCGGCGACCAGCCGAGAATGAAATAGAACACATAGACAAGGATCAGGCCGGTGAAGAACACCGGCAGGGATACGCCGGCGGTGGCGACGATGCGGCAGGCGTGATCGACGAACGATCCCTGTTTCACGGCCGCCACGATACCGAGCGGCACGGCGATCAGCATCGAGATGATAAGCCCCAGCAATGTCAGTTCAGCGGAAGCCGGAAGCCGCGTCGCGATATCCGCCGCCACCGGCTGCCCGGTTGTCAACGACGTGCCGAAATTGCCCTTGCCCAGATCCTGCAGGTAGCGAACGAATTGTTCGGGCAATGACTTATCGAGACCGAGCGATTTCCGGATCTCCTCGATCGCCTGAGGCGTCGCAGCCGGGCCCGCAAAATAGGCAGCGGGATCTCCCGGCAACACGCGCGTCAGAAGAAACGTGACGATGATAACGCCGATCAGGCTTGGGATCGCGGTCGCGAAGCGCTTTCCGATTTGCCGCAGCATTCAGCTCACCCCTCTCCCCTTACCTTCGGATGCAAACAATGTTCGCCCATCCGAGGACGGCACCATGTCGCCTTCTCATGCCAGTTCCGGGCCAATTCCCGACCAAGGGTCGCGCACCGTCCCGGAATGGCCAGGACTGTTACGCTTTCGCCAAGGTGCGATAGTCGAGCTGGCGGTGGAACCAGTAGCGATAACCGGAAACATTCTTCTGCATCGCCACGCTGAGCGCGGGCTGGAACAGCGGGATGCGCGGGACATCATCAAAGGCTTTCTGGACGAAGCCCTTCACGTCCCTGTCATAGGCCGCCGTGTCACCCTCGGCCGCAGCCTTGCGGGCCGCGTCGATGAGCGCGTCCATATCCTTGTTCTGATAGCTCATCGTATTGAACAGCGCATTCTGGCCGTGATAGCACCAGAAGAAGAAATACTCGGGATAGTCGAGCCAGCCCGAGAAGAAGTTGATGATCAGCGGCATCTCCTTCTTCGTCATCTCGCTACGCCAGTTGGCGCCGGGGATCTTGTTGATCGTCGTCTTGATGCCGATCTGACCGAGGCTTTCCTGGATCAGGATCGCCGCAGGCTCGTTCACTGCACCGAAGCCGAGATCGAACGACAGCGTGGTCTCGAAGCCGTTGCCGTATCCCGCTTCAGCCAGAAGTTGCTTCGCCTTGGCGAGGTCGGTGTTGTAGGGATGCGGCTGCGGCCAGGCGACTTCCAGCGGCGCGCCGGGCTTTGCGCCATACATCGGCGTCGCAAGACCGAACATCACCGCATCCATGATCTTCTGATACGGCACGGCATAGGCCACCGCCTGGCGCACCTTCACATTGTCGAAGGGGGCCTTGGTGACATTCATGCCGAGATAGCCGATGCCGTTGCCGATCGGGTTGGTCACGACATTGATCTTGCCACCCTGACGAAGCTCGACGAAATCCTTGTTCGGCAGATCGAATGAGATATCGGCGTCGCCGCGTTCGACCAGAGCGCGGCGATTGCCTGCGGACGGCACCTGCCGCCATACGACGCGGCGGATCTTCGGCAGCGGTCCGCTCTTCCAGGCGTCATTGCGCTCGAACACGACTTCGCTGCCCGGCGTCCAGCTGGCGACCTTGTAGGCACCACCGCCGGCAATCTTGCCCTTGGTGTATTCCATCGCCCAAGGGTCCTTCTCCGTCGCAGCCTTCTTCAGAAGCTCCGAATGATAGACAGCCGGCACCACCACCGCGAGGTCGGGCATGGTGAGCTTGTCCTTGCGGATGAAGTCGACGCGGAAGGTGTGATCATCGACCGCGACGAACTGCTCCGGCTTTTCGAGCGAGCCGGCCTTCATCTGGAAGGTCGGGAAGCCGCCGACCGTCACGGCGCGATCGAATGACCATTTGACGTCCTTCGCCGTGATCGGCGTCCCATCGTGGAAAGCCGCATCCTTGCGCAGCTTGAAGGTCACCGACGTGTCGGTGAGATTCCATTCTTCAGCGAGTTCGGGTGTGAACTTGTCGCGATCATAGGAGACACTGCCGTCCGGCAATGTCTTCGATCCATGCGACATCAAACGGTCGTAGCAATTCCAGGAGACTTCGTAGCCTGGCCGGTTGGTACCGACGCCGTGGATGTCGAGATTGTTCGGTCCGTATTCGGTGACAACCAGCGCGGTCTCCTGGCGCGACTGCGCCTTGGCGGGAGAGAATACAGCAGGTGCTGAAACGGCTGTCGTGGCAGCAATGGCAGTCGTGGATTTCAAAAATTCGCGGCGATTCATCAGACCCTCCGATGCCGTTTTTCATTCGGCTTCGAGGCTCTTCCCCGCAAAGGTTGTGCCAGCTTCCTATCTCCCGTTCATGATTTCCATAACCCATTGAATATATTTTATAATTTCTCATTTCGAGGGAATACGGCCCACGCAGAAGGCGGTCCGCGCGAGATTTGTTGCATACAATACGATATTTTTTGATTATTTTTTAGTCTTTATTTTTGTCGCCGTTCATTTGTGCGCAAGCTATCGGCATCACGCCCGAGATCCGGTTTCCGAGCCAGACAATAACGTGTCGGAAGGCCCGCCCTTCGCGCCTGATGCACGGCATCACATTGTCGACGGGGCGCGCCAGCCCGTCATGCGCGGCGCGCTCAAAAAACCGGCTCCAACCGCACAATCAATATTCTTGAGCGAATAGCATGACGTCCTACCATCCCCTACGAAAGAGGGGACGCGATCGATGGCCAGCCTGCAGGACGGAATGCTGATTAAGAGATCACGGCGTATTCTGCTTCCGGTGAAGCCATCCGAGATCGCCGATCTGGCAGTCATCCTCGACGACATTCGGCCACACATTCACCCGTCTTGCTCGCTGCATTTTCTCGCGCTGTGCCCGCCCTTTTTCAGCGGGGGCGACGGAGACATGGCTTATGCCCAAGGCTTCCATCACGCCGCCGTCCTCGATGCGACGCGCGATGCACTGATCCAACTGGCTGGCCAGACCTGCCGGAACACCGCCAGACTGCAGACAAGCGTCTGTGAAGGCGGTCTCTCACGGGTTATTGC
>JAEXXW010000508.1 GCA_023405565.1 Pseudomonadota bacterium | reverse complement strand
GGACAGGCCCAGTGAGGGAGATAAATGCGAAAGCGCGCAAGATCGACGAAATATCTGTCGCTGCGGAAGGTGAGGGCGCCGTCTTCGACGCTGACGCGCAATGTCATGCCGACGCCAAAACCGACATGTTCTTCAAGGCCGGTCGGTCCGGCAAATCGTTTGCTTGAATGGACAATATGAGGAAATCCGCGCCTGCGTGCGTAGAGGCGCGTCCATATTTGTCCGTCTGTTGAAAAATCTTCTGTCACACTGACGACGCTTGCAACGCCGGTGTCGTCAGACACGGGGAACGGACCGCCGATCAGGCGTGCAAATTGTGCGAGTAGCCAGCCCGACCGCGAGAAGCGAGCCTCGATAACCTCGCCGACATAGACAACCGTTTTCTTGTCGGCCAGTCGTTTTGAAAAACGCTGTCGAATGGAGAGCGGCAGGCTTTGCCATTCATCGGCGGCGAGCAGAGAACGAAAGCGAAGATCGCCAAGTGAGCCGGCGCGTTGGGAATCTGCGGGTTGTGTCTGGTTCTCGAAGACGTCCAACTGCTTTGCCGGTTTCACGACCGCACCGCCGGGTTATTTCGGTTTTCGCTCTGGCAGGAAACTGAATATCTTTGTTCCGAGACGGACCAGCACCGACAGTTTCGAGCGGGGGACCGCGAGCATCTGTGCGTACCAGCCATCCATCATTTCGACGAATTCGAGCATCTTCTTCAGCCGCTCCCGCGCGACCGCGGGAATCTTCGGATCGTCTTCAGCGTCGGTGACGCAGATGCGCAATGCGTTGATCGCAGGATCGATCTCGCGTTCCTTGCGGCCGGCTGCGATGCGCAGGAACATTTCCCAGACATCGGTCTCGGCTTCGTAGTGATCGCGTCGATCATTCCTGATCGGTACGCGCCGGATCAAATTCCAGCCGAGCAGGTCCTTGATCGAGTTCGAGACATTCGATCGCGCCATGCCAAGCATGGTCGCAATTTCGTCGGCGGTCAGTGGCCGTTCCGAAAGATAAAGCACCGCATGGATCTGCGCGATGGACCGGTTGACACCCCATTGGCCGCCAAGGTCGCCCCATTGCAGGATGAAGCGATCAAGCGCCGCCGGACTATGCTCTCTTTCATCTGTAATTTCTGTCATGACAGAAATATCTGACTGGAGTGGCGGGAAGTCAAGGCGAAATTTCCTGGAAAAACGGCACTGGTCGGCACTGGTTAAAGATGGAAATTCGCAACTGACGTCTTGTTAGCCTTTACCCGGTCTTAATGGCGCTGCGCCTAATCTGCGGCATCGGGGTGTGGGCCTCGCGTGTTTGTGGCATTTGCGTTTGGGGTAGCGTTTCATGGATATCGCAACCGGCCTGGGGCTGATCGCCGGCGTTATTGTTCTCTGCACATTGATCCTGATGGGCGGCGAACTTGGCATGTTCCTCGACGTCCATGCATTCATCGTCATCTTCGGCGGCGCCTTTGCCGCCACCTTGATCCGGTTTCCGCTCAGCTCGATCTTTCACGGGCTGCCGCTGGGAATGAAATTCGCGTTCACGGTTCGCCGCGTCACCCAGCGCGATCTCGTTGATGAAATCGCCGGTCTCGCCGAAATCGCCCGCAAGCAGGGGCCGATCGGACTGGAAAAAGCCGAAATTTCCGACCCCTTCCTCGCCAAAGGCGTGCGCTATGTCGCCGACGGCTATGATGCGGACTTCATCCGCGACAACCTCGAACGTGACCGCGACAACTTCCTGACGCACCTGAACGAAGGGTCGAAGGTGTATCGCGCGATCGGCGATTGTACGCCGGCGTTCGGCATGGTCGGCACGCTGATCGGCATGGTGCAGATGTTCGCCAACATGACCGATCCTTCGAAGCTCGGCCCGTACATGGCGGTGGCACTGCTCGCGACCTTCTACGGCGCAACGGTGGCGAACCTGTTCTGCCTGCCGATCGCCGACAAGCTGCACGTCAAACTGGTCGATGAGGAGATCAACCGCACGCTGATCATCGATGGCGTGCTGATGATGCGCGAGTCAAAGAGCCCGGCCTTGGTGCGCGAAATGCTGCTCGCCTATCTGCCCGAGAAGCATCGCCACGAAGCCGAAGAACTGGCTGCGGCCTAGCGTCCGCGCGGGATCAATCCGATGGCCAAGAAAAAACGCGAAGAGGCCCATGGCGGTCACGGCTGGTTCGTGACCTTCGCCGACCTGATGGCGCTGCTTGTCGCCTTCTTCGTGATGCTGGTGGCGTTCTCCTCGCCCGATAATAACAAGATGCAGGTGGTCGCCGGGTCGATGCGCGATGCCTTCGGTGTGCAGAACAATGCGCGCTATTCGGGCGTGATCGAGGTCGACGGTATTCCGACGCGTCCGAAGGTGAAAAATGTCACCAAGACCAATCCCAGCGAAGCGTCCGCCACGCCCTCGCCGAATGACGGCGATTTCACCAATGATTACGGCGTGCGTCTGAAACGCAACAGCGACTTCGCGCTGGCCTCGGCGTCCTTGCGCCAGGCTTTGCAGGACATGCCGGAGATCACCGAAATCTCCAAGAATGTCATGATGATCGAGACCGACGAGGGGCTCAACATCGAGATCGTCGACCAGGACGGCCGTTCGATGTTTCCCGAAGGCTCGAAAATGCCCTACGAGCGCACGCGCCGCCTGATCCAGAAGCTGTCGACGCAGTTCCGGGCCATGCCGTACCGTCTGTCGATCACCGGCCATACGGCCGTCTCGCGCACGCCGCCCAAGCCCGGATATGGACCGTGGGACCTGTCGGCCGACCGGGCGGCAATTGTCCGTCAAATCCTGGATGAAAGCGGCGTTCCGTCCGGACATTTCTACATGGTGGCCGGTCGCGCCGATACCCAGCCGCTGTTCCCGGATGACCCCTATATCGCCGCCAATCGGCGCGTGACCATTACCCTGATGCGGGAGGCGCCGCCGGTCCCGCCGGGTCTTAAACCCTAAATTGAGGGGGGCTGCCTCGACATCTCCGGGTCATCCGCTGCGGCTATTGCAGCCGCGAGCGGGGTAAGCTAAGCCGCGCGGCGTTTTTAGACAGTCACGGGCGAAGGGCGCCCAAGACCCGGTTCCATGAAAAAACCTATCGGTGAAGCTCTCGCCGTCGGACCTGACCAGGCTGGTCAGGGCATCCCGGCCACGAACGCGAACATCCTGGCGCTGACGCTGGGCAGTATTGGTGTCGTCTTCGGCGATATCGGGACCAGCCCGCTCTATGCCTTCCGCGAGGCCGTCCACGCCGCGCAACATGGCGGACCGTTGACCCGCGAGATCGTCCTCGGCGTGCTGTCGATGATCCTGTGGTCGCTGATCCTCGTGGTCACGGTCAAATATGTCCTCATCCTGCTCCGGGCCGACAATAACGGAGAGGGCGGTACTCTCTCGTTGACGGCGCTGGCGATGCGGGTTCTGGGACGCCGGACGACGCTTGTCTTCGTGCTTGGCATGATCGGCGCGGCGATGTTCCTCGGCGATTCGTTCATCACGCCGGCGATTTCGGTTTTATCGGCTGTGGAAGGCCTCAAGCTCGCGGCTCCGGCGCTTGAGCATTATGTGATTCCGATCACCCTCCTGATCCTGATCGCGTTGTTCGCCGTCCAGAGCGTTGGAACGGGGCGGGTCGCATCCTTCTTTGGTCCGATCACTGCGACCTGGTTCGCCGCCATCGCTTTCCTCGGCGCATTGCATATCTTCGACGAACCGAACGTCCTGCTGGCGATCAACCCGTATCATGCATTGCACTTCATGCTGAATCACGGGACGGTGGCGCTGGTCACACTCGGCCTTGTCTTTCTGGCCGTGACGGGTGGTGAGGCGCTCTATGCCGACCTTGGCCATTTCGGTCGCAAGCCGATCCGGCTGGCCTGGTTCGGTCTCGTTCTGCCGTCTCTTATCATCAACTATTTCGGTCAGGGCGCGCTGGTTCTGTCCAATCCGGCAACGATCGAGAATTCGTTTTACCGGATGGTGCCGGAGGGCCTGTTGATCCCGATGGTCGTGCTGGCCACGGTTGCGACCGTCATCGCCAGCCAGGCCGTGATCACCGGCGCCTATTCGCTCGTGCAGCAGGCGATCCAGCTCGGCTTCCTGCCACGCCTTGCCATCGTTCACACGTCGGAAGACCAATACGGACAGATTTATATCCCGCGTGTGAATTTCATTCTGCTGATCGGCGTCGTGTTGCTCGTGCTCATGTTCCGCACGTCCGGCGCGCTGGCATCGGCCTACGGCATTGCTGTCGCAACAACGATGATCGTCGACGGCGTTCTTGGCTTCATCGTCATCTGGAAGCTGTGGAAGTGGAAATGGTGGCAGGCAGCCTTGCTGATCATTCCGCTGGTCGTCATCGACACGACATTCCTGGCCGCCAACATGCTGAAGCTGTTCGAAGGCGCGTGGGTGCCGTTGCTGTTCGCCGGCTTCATGGTTCTGGTCATGTGGACCTGGCGGCGCGGCACGCGCATCCTCGCCAATAAGACGCGCCGGACCGAGGTGCCGCTCGATTCCCTTCTGCGCAATCTCGAGAAGAAGCCGCCGCATCGCGTGCCCGGCACCGCTGTCTTCCTGACCAGCGATCCGGAATCGGCGCCGACCGCGCTCATGCATAATCTCAAGCACAACAAGATCCTGCACGAGCACAATGTCATCCTGACCATCGTCACCGCCGATACGCCGCGCGTACCGGAGGAGGAGCGGGTCACGATGACGCCCGTGAGCCCGCATTTCAGCACGGTGACGCTGAATTTCGGCTTCATGGAGCAGCCGAATGTGCCAAAGGCGCTGGCGATCGCGCGCAGGCAGGGCTGGACCTTCGACATCATGTCGACATCGTTCTTCCTGTCGCGGCGCGCGCTCAAGCCCTCGCCGCAATCGGGCATGCCGATGTGGCAGGACCGGCTGTTCATCGGCCTTGCCAAGAGTGCCAGCGACGCCACCGACTTCTTCCAGATCCCGACCGGCCGCGTCGTGGAGGTCGGCACGCAGGTGACGATCTAGCCGCCTGCCTGCTGGATGTCTGCCACGCCAAGGCTTTGGGCACGATCCTCCGCCACCCGTGACGGGCCTCTTCGTTTGCATCTAGGATGAACGGAGAGAAGAGGGTGAGAGCTTCCCATGTCTTCGCCAAACGATTCTTCGCCAAACGATCATTCGTCGCCGACACGCCCGCTGATGGATCCACGTCTTGGCGACGTCGAGGATGACGCGTCCAGTACGAAGCGCCGTTCCTTGCTGGCCATTGCCGGCAGCTTGCTCACCGAAATCAGCCTGCCGAAGCTGCTCGCATCGTGGGTGCTGCTCATC